>JAPOOQ010000075.1 GCA_026713345.1 Gemmatimonadota bacterium
TCCTCTCCATGCCCTAAGTTAGCCTGCTGGCGACGCCTGAGGTACGGATTCGTCCATGAACTCGCCTTGCCATCGAGTCCAGCTCCGTCCTCGTCACGTCAGACATGCACCACTTGCCCGAACGGTCGAGTCAAGAGCGTGAACCGATTATCGCGCCCCTACCACCAACCCGCCGGCCCCACCTCGTCGTCCCGCTCGAAGAAGCTCGGTGCCGGCTCCAGCTCCCAGTCCGGATAATCGAGCGGCTCGCCCGTCGTCTCGTCGATCCCCAGGGTCACCCCACTGTTCCAGTCCGGCGGTTCGACGCCCAGCAGCCACTTCACGAAGTAGTCGTCGCGCCGCTGCCGGAACTGCCCGCCCACCCCGTGGCCTCCGCCCGGCCGCACGTAGAGGTCGAACTGCCTGTCGGCGTCGATCAGCGCGTCAACCAGCTGCATCGTGGACGACGGATCGACGTTGCGATCGTGCTCGCCCACCGCCAGCAGCAGCCGGCCCGTCAGCCGGTGCGCGTTCACCACATTCGAGGACGCCTCGTAGTGAGGACCGAGCGGCCAGCCCATCCAGTGCTCGTTCCACCAGATCTTGTCCATCCGGTTGTCGTGACAGCCGGCGCTCGACACGGCCACCTTGTAGAAGTCCCCGTGGAAGAGCAGCGCGCCCGTCGAGTTCTGGCCCCCGGCCGACCCCCCTGTGATCCCGACGCGGGAGATGTCGTACCATGGGTACTTCCCGGCGACGGCCCTGTGCCAGAGGATCCGGTCGGGGAAGCCGGCGTCGCCCAGGTTCTGCCAGGCCACGTCGTGGAACGCCTTCGAGCGGTTGCTCGTGCCCATGCCGTCGATCTGCACCACGACGAAGCCCAGTTCGGCCATCGACAGCATGTTGGAGACCGGGCTCCAGTCCTTCGGCACGTGGGAGCCGTGCGGGCCCGCGTAGATGTTCTCGATGACCGCGTACTTGCGGCTCGGGTCGAAGTTGGTCGGCCGCACGATGACGCCCCAGATGTCGGTCACGCCGTCGCGGCCCTTGGCCACGAAGACCTCGGGAGGCTGCCAGCCGGTGGCGAGCTGCGCGGTCATGTCCCCCTTCTCGAGCTCGGCGAGGAGTTGCCGGTCACTTCCGCTCCGCAGCTCCAGCACGGTGGGCATGTCGACGCGCGAGTAGCGGTCGACGTAGTAGCGCCGGTCCGGCGACCAGTAGATGGCGTGGTTGCCGTCGGCCTCGGTGTACCGAACCAGGTTCGACCCGTCGAAGTCGATGCGGTAGTGGTGGATGAAGTACGGATCCTGGCCGGGGATCATCCCGCTGGCCTCGAACCAGATCCGGCGGTTGTCCACGTCCACGCTGTCGACGGCGCGCACCACCCATTCGCCCTTCGTGATCTGGTTCTTCACCTCGCCGGTGACCCCGTCGTAGAGGTAGAGGTGGTTCCAACCGTCCCGTTCCGACATCCAGATGACCTCTCGCCCGTCGTCGATGTCTTGGCGGAACTGCTTCCCGGAGTCGCGCGTGTTGGTGCGCATCCTGCGGTAGTTGAAGAAGGTGGGCACCTCCTCGGAGATCACGGCCCGCGCCTCGCCAGTCTCCGCGTCCACCTCGATTACGCGGTAGATCTGGTGGCCGCGCTGGTTGTACTCAAAGGTGAAGGCCCGCCCGTCCTCCCTCCACTGCACCGACGAGATCCGGTAGGCATTCGGAAAGAGGGCATCGTCGATCTGGATGCCCGTGGCGCGCTCGACGTCGAAGAGCACCGGCCGGTTGAGGTCGAGCACGTCTCCGGGCTTGCGGTAGAACATCGAATCCAGCCTGGGCTGCAGCTGGTCCTCGGGCGACGACAGCACGAAGTAGACCGTCCGGTTGTACCCCGGCCGCTGGCGGTAGGCGACCAGCTTCTTCGAGTCGGGCGACCAGCGGATCGATTGGAGCTGGTAGGAGTCGCCCTCGGAGCCGTCATAGCTGAGCATGGGGTGGGATGGGTCGCGGCCCGCACCGCCACCCTGCCCCGGGCCCGCCTCATCACCCGCAGGCCGGATCGCGACGTTGAAATTGTGGATGAACACCTCGGTCCGGCCGTCGGGCGAGACGCGGGGAGGGCCGTTGTTGCGGTTGACGGGGAAGCTGCCAAAGCCGCCGCCACCCGGCCCTCGGCCAACATTCTCCTCCTCGACGACCTCGCAGGCGAAGTCGGCAAGCGAGCAGCGCCACTCGTCCCCGGCGGCGCCGACCTCGATGGCCTGCCCGCCCTGCGCGTACTCGAAGGTGCCGAAGGGGAGAGTCACGGCGGTGTACTCCTCGCCGGTTGCGGCGGAGAGGCCCCGGGCCAGCCCCGCGTGATCGAAGGCGGGAGTCTTCTGCCGCGTCTCCGCGTCGACCAGGACGAACTCGTGTCCACCGGCAACCGACAGCCGGTACCAGAAGCGGCTGGTGCCGTCGATCCAGCTGGGCGCGTCGGGCACACCGACGGTCAGGCCGTTCAGGCGCTGGCGGACGGTCGCGGCGCGCCGGTAGTCCTCCAGGGTTCCCTGGGCGGCCGCGGGCGGGGCCGCCGGGAGCACGGTCAGTGCCAGAGCGGCACCCAGGATGATCGCGCGAACTCGCATCGTTCCCTCCTTGGGGCAGAACTTGGTGCCGCGACAGTCGGGCTCGTCACGGCCTGCTGGCCACCCACGGAGGCAATCGCCGGTCCTGGCGCTGACGCGGGAGACTGCCACGGGCGCCAGCAGTCTTGGGGCAAGTTGGGACCGGGGACGCCCGGTGGCAATGTGAATCCACAGGATTACGGGCACAGGATTGCCGGACGCGGCCAAAATGCCCGATCTTGGGGGAGCGGACGAACCGGAGACGACCAATGGCGAACATCGTAGGCACCGACAGGGTAGAGACGACGAGGCTCGGCGCCATGGTCGGGTCCCCGAGGCGGAACCGTGCGCCGGCCGCCGGTGTGCTCCTTCTCATCTCGCTACTAGCCGCCGCATGCACTGACGAGGGCTCCGATACCGCCATTGCCGACCTGCTTATCGACCCGTTCCACCCGGAGTGGATCCGCCCCTCGCCA
>JAPOOQ010000076.1 GCA_026713345.1 Gemmatimonadota bacterium
AACGTGCCATCCGTCTCAACGAACAGGTCCTGGGCGGAAACGAACTCCCCGGGACCCTGGCCCTGCCCACCCACGGTGAAGCGCAGGACCCCATCCGGAGACCAGGCACTCACAGTTGCGGTTCCACCATCGAGCACGAGAACGTGGTCTCTTGCGAGGTTGGAACGCACGTATGGGACAATGAAGAAGACGTCCTGTCCGGGCGCGTCGCCGAACTGATGCTCTGCTTCCGTGACCCAGACGGGTCGAATCGTGTCGTCGGCAGCCCCGCCACTCTCACCACACCCCTGGCAAACCACGAGGAGCAGCAGCGGCACTGCGTCGCGAAGCCTGAGCATCATTCAGTACTATATCGCGTCGGAATGAGTGTTTCAAGTTACGATTCCTCGGGATCTCGTGGCCGCCGGCCGGGTATCCAAATGATTGAAGGGTGGACGTAACATGCGACCGATTGGAGAACGGATGACACGCCCCGCATCACGCTTGTGGAACGCAGTCCTGTGCGCCCTCCTTCTGGCCGCCTGCTCGGACGAACCCGAGCCCACGGCACCGGAACCGCCGCCGGTCACACCGGTCGATCCCGTCGATCCCGACCGGGAGGTGCTGATCGCCCTCTACAACGCGACCGGTGGACCGGGCTGGGGGCAAGACCGCAGCTGGACCACCATTGCGAACATCGGCAGCTGGTACGGTGTCGAGACCAACTCGGCCGGCCGCGTCACCGAGTTGGTGTTGGATAACAACAATCTGAGGGGGACACTGCCCGCGGAGCTCGGCAATCTGGCGCAGTTGGAAAGGCTCGTCCTCGATGGAAACGGAATCTCGGGGCGAATTCCGCCGGAGTTGGGGAATCTGAGCAACCTCACCATGCTCACCCTTCGGGGAAACAGCCTGGAGGGACCCATCCCTTCAGAACTCGGTAGCCTAACCAGACTGGACACGCTCGACCTCTTTTTCACGGGGGTGTCCGGTGCGATCCCGCCGTCCCTGGGCAACCTGAGTTCACTCCAGAGATTGACCGTGGGCTGGAACCAGCTGTCGGGACCGATACCGGTGGAGCTGGGGCGGCTGGACAACGCGACGTACATGAACTTCAGCCGCAACGAACTGACGGGAACGATCCCCCCGGAGCTCGGCGATCTGGACTCGATCGAGTTGCTGTCGGTCTCGCGGAACAACCTGACTGGCACCATTCCGGCCGAACTTGGCGACCTTGCGACTCTGGAGCGGCTGTATCTCTACGACAACCAGTTGACCGGGGAAATCCCCCCGGCCTTCGGACAGTTGTCGCAACTCGACCTGCTCTGGATCCATCAGAACGACCTCGCGGGTCAGATACCGGACGAGTTCGTCAACCTGACTTTGCTTGAGGAGCTTCGCGCCCACGAGAACGGGCTGAGTGGCGCGATCCCTTCGTTCCTGGGCGGTTTTCCGCTGCGGATTCTGAGTTTGCATGACAACGCCTTGAGTGGCCGGTTTCCAGCCGAGATCGGCGAGATCAGCTCGCTCGGGTTGCTTACCCTGAGTGGGAACCGAGAACTGACTGGACTGTTGCCACGGACTCTGCTGGGTCTCGAGTATCTGGGGACGCTGACGTTCGAGGACACCGGCCTGTGCCCACAGGTCGACGACGAGTTCCAGAAGTGGTTGCGGGCGGTGCCGAACCTTGCCGGCGCGGAGTGTGATCCCGGCAAGCTCGAGAGACTCGCTCTGGCGGAGTTCCACGAAAAGACCGGGGGCACATCCTGGGCGAACCGCGGCGCCTGGCTCAGCGACGCGGACGTGGGCGATTGGTATGGTGTCACATCCGGGGACGGGCACGTCGTGGAGCTCGCGCTGCCCGACAACGGTCTCGCCGGCCCTCTCCCGTCGGAGATCGGCAATCTCACACAGCTGAGGGTACTCAATATTGCGGGGAACGATCTGTCCGGTGCGTTTCCGGGCGCCGTCTCGGGACTTTCGGAGTTGACCGAACTGCGCGTGGGCGGGAACCCCGGGCTCGAAGGCGCGCTCCCGTTCGGTCTGCGGCGGTTGGACCAACTCCGGGTGCTGGACTTCGACGGGACCGGCCTGTGCGCGTCCCCCTCCCCGAACTTTCAGGCATGGTTTACGGCGATCGCCGAAACCGCAGGCGCGACCTGCGACAACCCGGACCAGGTCACGGCGTCGCTGGAGATGGTCTATCTCACGCAGTCGGTCCAGACTCCGTCAAGGCGGGTGCGTCTCGTGGCGAATCGGGGCGCACTGCTCAGGGCATTCGTCACCGCCGAGGAGCCGCGCGGGTACTTCGAGCCCGATGTCCTGGCGGTCTTCACGGGGCCGGGGGGCGATGAGGTTCACCGTGTGGTGATGAAGCGCGACGACAACCGGATCCCGGCCGAGGCGCACGAGGGGGTGGTGGAGTCGTCGTACAATGCGGTGATTCCCGCCGAGGTGCTGACGCCCGGCGTGCAGATGTTCGTGGAATTGGATCCCGATGGAGACCTGCCGCTCACAGCGGAAAGTCAAACGCGTTTCCCGGATACGGGTTCGGATTCGTTGAGGGTCGTGGAAGTGCCCCCGTTGCAGCTTACCCTGGTTCCGGTTTTGGAAGAGGCGGCGCCCGACACGTCGATTCTGGCGTGGGTCCGCGGCGTCTCCGCTGAAAGTCCCCAGGTCGGACTGCTCAAGCACTCGTTTCCGCTCGCCGAGTTCAGCGTCAGGCCTCACGACGCCTTCTACACGTCACTGGACATTACCACGACGGCCGGGCAGGTGGCATTGTTCGGAGAACTCGAGGCGTTGCGGACGGCGGAAGGCGGCAGCGGCTACTACTATGGGGTCGCCGCGGACCTGGGGTCCGTGGGCGGCCGGGGTCAGCTGCCCGGGTGGGTGAGCATCGGTGTACCGAGCCCAAATACCCTGACGCACGAGTTGGGGCACAATGTCTCGTTGAGGCACGCGCCTTGCGGCAATCCTCCAGGAGTTAATCCGGCCTTTCCCTACCGGGACGGGAGCATAGGCGTGTGGGGCTATGATTTCCGCGACGGATCGGTGGTGTCTCCCGACCGTAGCGAGGACATCATGACCTATTGCAGGACACGCCCATGGATCAGCGACTATCACTACAGGAGTGTCATCGACCATCGGGCCAACCTGGCCCGGGATTTCGCGAGTGCGGAGGTGGCTGCCACGAACCCGCCTTCGGACATGCTCGTGCTATGGGGAGGCGTGGCGGATGGCGAGATGCATCTTGAGCCGGCGTATTCGATGCGAGCCGCACCCCGGCTCCCCGAAGAGCGCGGTCCCTACCGCATCACGGGGATCGGCGCCGATGGGCGGACGCTGTTGGCGCTGGAATTCATGCCCGGCGAGGACGGCCACGGGGGGCAGCACTTTTTCTTCACCGTGCCAATAGAGCCCGATTGGGAGGACTCGCTCGAAAGGATCGTACTCACCGGACCCGAAGGGCAGTTTGTTGTGGATCGCGAAGATGAACGCGCCATCACGGTGGTGAGGGAGCGGGGAACGGGCCGCATTCGCGCAATTCTGCGGGATTGGGACGGCGCGCTGCCGGCGGGGTTGCGGGGAGGGGAGGGGCTGGAGATCGCGACGACGCGCGGGCTGGGCGAGGCGGTGCGACGCCGCCGGTAACGGGCGGATGGGATTGCGGGGAGGTGCGTGCGAACGTGGGGTCTCGATGGGGCGCAGTGCCCTCCGGTGCCACACGCAAGGCCAGGTGGATGACATCACTGTGTGCGACCCCGACGCGAAGCTCCGACCCTGGTTGCTCAGGTCGTTCGCCAGGCCGCAGCCTGACCGCCACCGGGGTCGCAAGGGCAAGTTGGGCGGATCCCAGTTGGCGCCGCATCGGCCACGGTCTACTCCCAGCAGGCGTCAGAGTCGGCAGGGCGTGATTGTGACCCGCCCAGGGATCGTGGCTTTCCAAACTGAACGGAGACCGAATGCAGACCGCAAGCCGAATCGGCTTTTCAGCCGTCGGAGCTGTTGCCCTACTCGCGTCCTCCAACCCCGATGCTCCTCAGACGGGGCCACGGGGAGTGCCGACGCTTGTCGAGGAGTTGCGAATCGGCTCGCTGGACGGTACCTGCGACGCGTTCGGCGACGTGGCTTCTCTGGCGGTGGACGGTGACGGCCGGATCTATGTGGCCGACCGGCAGGCGCGCGCGATTCGAGTGTTCACATCCCAGGGTGAGTGCGTCAGAACCTTTGGCCGCTCGGGCGAAGGACCCGGGGAGTTCAGCTGGCTGGAGGGAATCGCCTGGCAACCCCCTGGGTATCTTTGGGCGATCGATGCGATCCAGAGCCGTTTGACGGTCTTCGACTCCCTCGGAACCGTGCTCGCAACCCATCCTGTGAACCTCGGCCCTGGCGCAAGCATGCCCTGGCCGCTGTGGGTCGACGCCGGAGGGGGTTTGCACAGGCATGGAGCTTGTGCCCTCGAGGCGCAACGCAGTGTTCGGCCTGAACCATCCCGGTCGATGAAGGAGGGGTTTGGTGCCCAAGCGTCCTACCTCTCCAGCGGCCAAACCTGGATCGACTCGACCCCAAGGTCGTCCACGGTTCTGCCCAGGATATAGTCGTCGCCGATCTCCAGAACCAAGAGCCGACTGGGTGTTTCGACGAACCCCAGCACACGCCCGGCGCGGTCGAACACGGTCCAGAGCGGAGCGGACCTCACCTCGCCCGGGATGTCGTATTCCCGAACCCAGAGGTAGCCCGCAGCGTCGGCAAGCACCGAACGGAACGCCGGAAAGGTCTTCGCGAGCGGCGTGGCCTCTGCCGCTTCACGGATCTGCTGGCGTTGGTCCGCTGGCACGTCCGCCCACAACGCGAGTTGCTGCTCGACGTAGTGGTCGCGGTCCCGCGACGTCGTAG
>JAPOOQ010000077.1 GCA_026713345.1 Gemmatimonadota bacterium
CGGCTTCGATGTCGGACGGGTCGGGGCGCTGGCCGCCGATGCCATGGCCGAGGCGATCGTGCGCGCGGTGCGGGCGGCGCGCGGCCTGCCGGGGATTCCGTCCGCACGGGATCTGCCGGCGGAAGGCGCCGATCCCGGGCAGCCCGCGACCAGGAGGCCCCCAGCTTGAACGCAACCCTGGCCGGGCTCCTCATCTATGTGGTGCTGATCACCGTGGTGGGGCTGGCGATCGGCCGGCGCGTCAAGGGAACGGGCGACTTCTTCGTCGCGGGACGCGCCCTTGGCCCGCTGCTCCTCTTCGCGACGCTGCTGGCGGCGAACATCGGCGCCGGGTCCACCGTGGGCGCGGCCAGCCTCGGCTATCAGAACGGGCTCGCGGCGTGGTGGTGGGTGGGTTCGGCCGGCGTCGGCACCCTCGTGCTGGCGCTGTGGCTGGGTCCTCGCATCTGGCGGGTGGCGCGCGACAATTCACTGCTGACCGTCGGCGACTACCTCGAATACCGCTACGGGCCGACGGTGCGGGCGGTGATCGCGATCCTCCTCTGGGTCGGCACGCTGGCCATCCTGGCGGCTCAGCTGATTGCGATGGCGTGGATTCTCGAGGTGGTCGCCGGGGTGCCGCCGTGGCTGGGTGCCCTCGCCGGCGGCGCAGTGATGACCGTGTACTTCGTGGCGGGCGGCCTGCTCAGCTCCGCGTGGGTCAACCTGGTGCAGCTCGTGGTGCTGGTTTGCGGATTCCTGGTCGCGGTTCCGCTGGCGGTCCACGGCGCGGGGGGCATGTCCGCGGTGCTTGACGCCGCGCGTGGCGTTCCCGGCCACCTGGACTTCATGAGCAACGGCAGTTCGGGCTGGATGTACCTGATGCTCCTGGCCCCGGCCTTCATCGTGTCGCCCGGAATCCTGCAGAAGGTCTTCGGAGCCCGGGACGTGCGCACGGTGCGCATCGGACTGGGGGCCTGCGCGGTCGCGCTGATGCTCTTCGCGCTGCTGCCGCCGGCTCTGGGAATGGTGGCGCGCGCGGTGGCTCCGGGGCTGGACAACCCGGAGACGGCGCTTCCGGTGATCCTCACGCAGGGCCTTCCCGCGTGGGTCGGGCTGCTGGGGCTGGCGGCGGTGCTCTCGGCCGAAATCAGTTCGGCGGACGCGATCCTCTTCATGCTCTCCACCTCGTTGTCCAGAGACCTCTACAAGCGCTTCGTGAATCCGGCGGCCAGCGACCGGCAGGTGCTGCGGGTGGCGCGCGGGGCCGCGGTGGCGGGGGGTGCGGGCGGTGTCGTGCTGGCGATTCTCCTGCCCAGCGTCGTGGACAACCTCAGCATCTTCTATTCGCTGCTCGGGGTCAGCCTGTTCGTGCCGGTGGTGGCCGGGCTGTATTCGCGCACGCCCAGGTCGGGGGAAGCACTGGCGGCCGCGGCGGCCGGGGTGGCGGTGCTGCTGGTGGCCCGGTCCTCGGACGGGGGCGGGTGGATGGTTCCGCCGGCGTGGGGGCTGCTGGCAGCGGCGGTGGTGTACGGGCTGGTCTTTGCAGTGCGGGCAGCGATGCGGGGGCGAGCGAGCGCGGTGTGAGCCGATGAAACCCCAATTCCCCCTCGAGATCCGCACCTGCGAGATGCACACCGGCGGTGAACCCGTCCGCATCGTCACCTCCGGCTACCCGCCGATTCCCGGCGCCACGATCCTCGACAAGAGGCGGTACGCGCGCGACCGGCTCGACCATCTGCGCCGCTTCCTGATGCACGAGCCGCGCGGCCACAACGACATGTACGGCGTGATCCCGGTGGAGCCGGACCACCCGGACGCGGATCTGGCGGTGCTGTTCTGCCATAACGAGGGCTACTCGACGATGTGCGGGCACGCGACCATCGCAATGGCCAGATGGGCGGTGGACTCGGGCGCGGTGCCGGCGCGGGAGCCGCGCGCGACGGTGCGCATCCAGTGTCC
>JAPOOQ010000078.1 GCA_026713345.1 Gemmatimonadota bacterium
AGAGCGCGGCAACGGCAGGGCCGGCTGCGGATTCCAGGGCCGGACTGGTCTTCCGGTAACCGAACTTACCGGAAGGGCCGGATCGGCTGGGGGGCATTGTTCGCGCCCGCTGCGCCCCCGCGGGTCCGGCGGCGCGGTCCTCGCCGAGCAGCACGACGAGGGGGCCGTGGCGAGGCGCTACATGGTCGGGCCAGACTTATCGAGGCGGACGCCGCCGAGGTCACACCACTTGTTGGCATGCAGCTGCTCGCCGGCCACGACCTTCATGTGGAGGTGGAGCGGCGTGCACAACAGCGAGCGCTCCGTGACACCCGGAGAGCGACGATAGTGATCACACCCTGACGGGGTCGGCCGCAGCCGCCGTGCCACCAGCCGTCGGGTCCGCAATCTGTCGACCGGCCGCCGAGCCCGCGAAGCCCCTCGGCCTCACCTTCTCAGCCTGGACGCAATGCCCTCCGTTTAGACGGGCAGCGCATTCACTGGCACTGCCCGGTGGCCGCCAGAGACAGGCTCACACGGTCTAGCCGCAGTCGGGTAGGTCGGGGGCCCGGAGATGCCTCACATCTCGCAAGCCGACGGGTATGCACCCGGTCAACTGGTTGTCCTGGAGATACAGCGTTACCAGGTTGGTGAGGTCGACCAACTCGGCCGGGATCGGCCCCGTCAACTCGTTGCCCTGGAGATCCAGCCATTCCAGGTTCGTGAGGTTGCCCAGCTCGGCTGGGATCGGCCCCGTCAACTCGTTGTTCAAGAGGCGCAGCTCTTCCAGGTTGCTGAGGTTGCCCAACTCGGCCGGGATCGGCCCCGTCAACTGGTTGTTCCAGGCCCACAGCTCCCGCAGGTTGGTGAGGCCACCCAGCTCGGTCGGGATCGGCCCCGTCAACTCGTTGAAATGGAGGTCCAGCTCTTCCAGGTTGGTCAAATCGCCCAACTCGGCCGGGATCGGGCCCGTCAACACATTGTTCGAGAGACTCAGGGTGACCAGATTGCTGAGGTTGCCCAGCTCGGTCGCGATCGACCCTGTCAAATAATTGCCCCCGAGTCTCAAGGGCTACCAGATTGCTGAGGTTGCCCAGCTCGGTCGGGATCGGCCCCCTGAACTGGTTGGAACCGAGGTGCAGATACTCCAGGTTCGTGAGGTTGCCCAGCTCGTCGGCCGGGATCGGCCCCGTCAACTGGTTGAAACCGAGATCTAGCGTTTGCAGGTTGGTGAGGGTGCCCAGCTCGGTCGGGATCGGGCCCGTCAACTCATTGGTCGAGAGCCACAGGGTGACCAGATTGCTGAGGTTGCCCAGCTCGGTCGGGATCGGCCCCGTCAACTCATTGCCCGCGAGCGCCAAGGCTCCCAGATTCCTGAGGTTGCCCAGCTCGGTCGGGATCGGCCCCGTCAAATAATTGCCCACGAGCCCCAGAGTGACCAGATTGCTGAGGTTGCCCAGCTCGGCCGGGATCGGCCCCGTCAACTGGTTGAACCTGAGGTTCACCTCAGCGACACGGCCGACGCGGT
This sequence comes from Gemmatimonadota bacterium, assembly GCA_026713345.1. GTDB lineage: Bacteria > Gemmatimonadota > Gemmatimonadetes > Longimicrobiales > Gaopeijiaceae > Bin94. The sequence goes on from JAPOOQ010000078.1 coordinate 1,508, forward strand.
TCGTGGTCACGCCATCCCACTCATTGAGAGGCCGGTCACTCAGCCAGTTGCTGCTGGAGTACCAGCGTGCGCCTCCCGTGGCGTTGTAGAGGGCGACCAGCGCCGCCCGGTCCGATGCCACGCTCCCGCCGTCTTCGGCCGTGTCCGGCAGGCTCACCGTCAGCGGCGTGCTCACCGTCAGCGGCGTGCTCGACAGCCAGCGCCCGACCGCAACCGTGGCCGGGAAGAACCGCGCACGCGGCAGCAGCCGCTCGCCCCACTCGTTGTTCTCACGTTGCTGCAGCGCGAACTCCGTGCGCCCGTCGGCGAGGCGTTGCGCCGTGATGCGCACCTCGGCGCCTTCGGCATCGTCGCCTGCGCCCGGTGCCCGCACCGTGAGCGGCGTGCTCACCAGCCAGCGCCCGGCCTCAATCGTGGCCGGGAAGAACCGCCCACGCGGCAGCAGCCGCTCGCTCCAGCCATCGTCCGCCTCACGTTGCTGCAGCGCGAACTCGATGCGCCCGTCAGCCACCAGCGCCGCCGTGATGCGCACCTCGGTCTCGTGGCTCGTACCGGAGACGGTACCGGCGCTCACGCCCAGCACCGCGATCAAGCCCGCCACTGCCAGGATTGCCAGACGTGTGCGCATCACGTACTCCTACCCTGTCGCAGCGGCTACCGTTCCAGTCGACCGCCGAGCGGATACCATCGCCGAGCGGATACCATCGCCGAGCGGCGACTATCGCCGAGCGGATACTACCGCACTCCGTACGCTCGTAGTCATCGCCCACAAGCCGAGCTACCTGGAGCCGACGTTCCAACGCGAGGCCGCACGGCGCCAACCTGATAGCAGGCCGCCACCGCTTGCGTCCGCCCGCCCAATTGCCCTCGGTCCGGACCACGCAACGTATTCACTGCTGCTGCCCGGTGGGACCCCGGAGACAGGCCTTATGGGGACGCAGCGGTCGGCGATCGCCGCTTCCCCGGCGGATCCATGACGCTGGGTCAGGTGCCGTGGAGGCCTCGATGAGCAGCGGCGCCTTGAATGCCCGATTGCGCTGGCCTCATCAGCGCGGACGCACCCATCGACGACGTCTGGGGGCACGGGCACTGTGTCTCGGGCCGCGAACGCGGGAAACACACCGTGCCTGAGGCTGCGCGAAGCGCGCCAGCGTCGTCGTATAGTTCGGTGGAGGACGGAACGGTCGATGACAACCGCGACAGCCTATGGGCCGATCGTGACCAGGATGGTCGCGCGCATCGCCGGCGAGTTCGAGCCCGAGCGCATTGTGTTGTTCGGATCCCGCGCACGCGGGAACGCGCGGCCGGACAGCGATGTCGACCTGCTGGTCGTCATGCCCGATGGAACCGATCAGACGCGCGCGACCACCGCGATGCATGCCCTGCTCCACACCATGCCGCTCCCGAAGGACATCGTCGTCTCCACGCCGTCCGCGATCGCGCGCCGCGGGCACATCAGGGGCAACGTCCTGTACGAAGGTTTGCGCGAAGGCATTGTGCTTCATGAGCGGTGAGGACCGCTCGGCGGAAGCTCTCCACTGGATGGAGTTCGCGCGTCGAGACCTCCGAATCGTCGCCGCGCTGCGCGCCGATTCCACGCTCCTCACTGCGGCATGCGTGCACGCACAGCAGGCTGCGGAGAAGTCGCTGAAGGCCGTGCTCGTGCTCCACGACTGCCGGTGCCGTTCACACACGACCTCGCCTACCTGCGCGGCCTTGTTGGAGGCCACCTCCCTCCCGGGCCATCGCAGGATGACCTGGACCGCCTCAACCGCTGGGGCGCCGCGGCACGCTACCCCGGGGACGCCAGCGATGCGACTGCCGACGACATCGCTCTGGCCGAGCTCGCCGCGGCCGCTGTCTTCGATCACGTCGCTACGGAGCTCGCGCGCGCCGGCTTGATGCCGGACGGCTAACGTCTCTTCTCATCGGGTCGGGGCACAGGTGCCGGCCCTCTCGGTGCGAGGCCCGGGGTTGAAGTGCCTGAGGGGCCCGCCCTTCTACTTCCGCGTGGTCTCGAGCGCCCGCCGGAGCCACTCTCCCTTGGAGGAGTCCGCTCTCCTGTTGCCTTAGGTCTGATATCGGGAGCAAAGCGCTTAGACACCATTAAGTTCCGTTACTATAGGTCCAATAATGGGACCGAGGCGGTTCACAAGTGCGCATTATCGCCAGACGAACGCTGCGAGACTACTGGGAGAGCCACCCGAACGCTGAAGAACCGCTGCGCTCCTGGTACCGCACCGTCAAGGGGGAAGACTGGGACACCCCGGCAAAGCTAAAGGCGAGGTTCCCCAAGGCCAGCATCGTTGGCGGCAACCGGGCCGTCTTCAACATCAGAGGAAACGACTACCGCTTAATCGTCAAGATCAACTATTCGTACCGGATCGTGTATGTCCGCTTCGTGGGGACGCACACCGAGTACGACCGCATCGATGCACGGGAGGTGTAGCAATGGTCAATGTGAGGCCCATCCGCACCGAAGCCGACTACGAAGCCGCCCTAGCGCGTGTCGCGGAGCTCATGGACGCCCGCGAAGGGACCTCCGAGGGGGAGGAGCTCGATGTCCTCGTCGACCTTGTCGAGGTCTACGAGGACAAGCACTTCCCTATGGGCTACCCCGACCCGGTCGCCGCGATCGAATTCTGCATGGACCAGCAAGGCCTGGCCCCGCGTGACCTCGTTCCCTACATCGGGAGCCGCGCCCGGGTCTCCGAGGTGCTCTCGGGGAAGCGTGCGATCACGATGTCCATGGCGCGTGCCCTGCACGAGCACCTCGGCATCCCCGCCGGGGTACTCCTGCAGAACCCGGCGCCGGCTGACGATACGTCGCTCACCGGCCGTGATGCCGACCGCTTCCCCCTGAAGGAGATGGCCAAACGCGGCTGGATTCCGGACGTTCCCGACCTGAAGGGACGGGCGAGCGAGCTCGTTGCGGGGCTCCTCGGACGTGCTGGCGGCACCGATGCCCTCGAAGCGGTTCCGATGTACCGCAAGCACGACCACCAGCGCATCAACGCCAAAACGGATCCCTACGCCCTGCGCGCCTGGTGCTGGCAGGTGCTCGCGTCAGCGAACGACGACCCTCCCCCCGTTCCGTACAGGCCTGGGACTGTCACCCAAGAGTTCCTTGGCGAAGTCGCGCGGCTGAGCCTGTCGGAAGACGGCCCGGTGCAGGCACGGGACTTCCTAGCCGACCACGGGATCGCCCTGAGGGTGGAACGCCACCTCCCGAAGACGCACCTGGACGGCGCCGCCTTTCGGCTCCCGGGGAGGCCGTCGGTCATCGGCCTCACCCTGCGCTACGATCGCATCGACAGTTTCTGGTTCTGCCTCCTGCACGAGCTAGCGCACGTCGGCCGCCACTTTGATGGTCGCGCCGACGGCTTCGTCGACGATCTGGACCTGCCCGGCGACGACGTACGAGAAGCCGAGGCCGACGAGTGGGCGCAGGAAGCGCTGATCCCGCGCGATGAGTGGGACAAGAGCATGATCTGGGTGGAGCCGGCGACCCTGAACGTGATCTACTTCGCGAACATCCTGGGAGTCCACCCCGCCATCGTCGCCGGGAGGATCCGACACGAGACCGGCAACTACCGGCTCCTCTCGCAACTGGTCGGGACCGGCAAGGTCCGGGAGCAGTTCGAGGAGGCTTAGATCGTGGACTGGGAGCTTGTCCTGTCAGCACTCAGCCCCCAGCTCCGCCCGAGCAATGCAAGGGCCGACACCGCGATCACAACCGTCGCCGCGATGATCACCCCACGGCAGGGACAGACGGAACCCGAGGTAGGCCGCGACCTCGGGTTTGACCCGCGCTCCGTCAAGAGTTCCGCACACTCTCGCCAGAAGTTGCCGGCGGCCGCGGGGCGACCGTGCCGCTCTCCTCGCACTACATGCTGGAGGTAGGCCACCTCGCGACACGGCCTGCGTGAGCAGCCACGATCGCGAGGTGGCGCACGGCAGCACCACGGCGATCAAGCATCGCTTCGGCCGCTCGTCGGTGATCACTGGCGGCCGGTCACTGCCCCGCGCCCGCAAGCCACGGATCGGGCGATCTGCTCAGGGCGGAGCACCCCTTCTCGGCGACCACCCGGCCGGGGCACCGCGGGCGTGGGGCGACCGTGCGCGACGGAGCTGCGCGCCCCGGTGAGGCAACGCAGGCGCCAGCCCCTCGGGCGCTCGACTCAGCCCGCCAGGCGGCCGCGTGCCGAGCCGCCGAACCACGTCCGGGCGCTGGACCTCCGCTTCGACCAGGTTGGACGCACGCGTGGACTCTTGCCACCCTTACGCACCCTGACTTCGAGAGCGACCGGGAGTGGCAAGCCATGAACGTGCGGGAGTTGATCAGCCTGCTTGCGACGCACCCACTGGACCTGCGCGTCGTAGTGAACGGATATGAGGACGGCTACGACGACATCGTGCCGGAGCGCGTCTCGGTCGTGCGCGTTGAACTGGATGTCGGACGGAACTGGTGGGAAGGGCGTCACGGCGCCGTCTCGGGCACGGACCCCCGCGCCCGGGGTGCCAGCATTGCCGACGCCCTCGTGCTTCGCCGACCGTCGATGCACGAGGCAGCGGGTCGTTGACGACGCAATTGCGGGCGTGCCGACCTGTGAATGGGCTGGCCGACGGCGGGCGTCAGGGGTCCCCAGCGTGACCGGCCAACGCGACGAACTGGCCCCGCCAGAGCTCGATGGTCTGGCGTCGCTCCTTCCCGCCTTCGAGCAGCCCGACGCCGAGTCCGGGACCTGGAGAGGCGGAGACGAGGTGGAGCCGCGAACCTTCACGATGCCGTGGTTCGCGCACTCGGAACTCACATCCCGGTTCCTCGAGGTGGCCTCCCCGCGACGGCTGGGTGCGCACCGACTTCGATTGGCCCACCTGGGCACAGACGCCCGAGGCGCAGCGCCTTCGAGATGACAGCGAGGCGATCCAGCAGGCGACCGTGCTCGACCTCGCGCGTCTCCTCACGGTGGTGATCCGCTCTGACAGCTTCGCCGAAGGGGCCGTAGCGGAAGCGGTCGAATCCGGACTCGTGACGGCCGTGCTGCGTCGGATCGCGCAGCTTCGCGCTCAGGACCGCTGAACGAGCGAGTTCCTGTAGCGCCTGTCGCGGCGGCCCGAGGCCACGAGGACGAAGCCCTCGGCATCGACGGTGTACGTCTGGCCCTTGTGCACGATCTCGTGCGGACCGACGCCTGCCGCTACCGGTTGGCCATCGCCGCTCACCGACTCGATCTTGACGAAGCGGCCTTGCTGCGAGGTCGTCCCGTGCGCCGTGCAGCGCGTTGGCTTCTTCAGCCCTGCCGGCCGTTCGAGCTCGATCCAGACTGGCTTGCCCCGGGGCTTCATCCAGGGTGGCCACTCGGCGGTGCTGATGCCCGGAGGGGGCGGGTCGGGTGACGCGAGCACATAGTGGGGCGTCGCCAGGTGCACGCCGGGCCGCCCTTCGCCGAAGATCCGGCTCAGCCGCCCGGCCTTCGACTCGAGCTGCCTGTTCGTCCAGTTCGTCTCCACCTTCGCTTCAACCAGGACGATATGCGTCGTCGAGTCGCAGTCGAAGGCGACGATCAGGTCCGCGTCCTCCTGGTTCCCGGAGACGAGTCCGTCGTTGCGGATTCGCCCCGGCGGCGAGGGATTGGCCGCCAGGTAGAGCGCCATCTGCAGCCAGTCGAGGTGGTAGTCCATCGCGACGAACGCATTGTCGGGGACCTCGACGCCGATGGCTTCGCCGAGCCGTCCGCGGAATGCGGCGCCGAGGGTGTCGCTGCCGAGGGCCTCGCGGAGCAGGATGAAGCGCTCCTTCCTGTTGAAGGATCGGAGGTGCTCGATCAGGTCCGACATGG
>JAPOOQ010000079.1 GCA_026713345.1 Gemmatimonadota bacterium
CCCCTCGGCGGGGCTGGCGCGCTCGGGCCGGGAGACCGGCCGCAGACGGACGCCGTCCGGGAGCACCCGGTCCAGACGCGGGAGGATGTACGTCAGCGCACCCATGTTCATCGGCTCCTCCTGGGTCCAGACCACCGTCTCCACGTTCGGATAGCGGCCCTCCAGCGCGCGAATTTCCTCGGCCGGGAAGGGGTAGAGCGACTCGACGCGCACGACCGCGGCGTCCGTCGCCTCGGCGCGCTCCTCAGCGCCCGCGAGATCGTAGTAGACCTTGCCGCTGCACAGGACGAGGCGCCGCACCCGCTCCGCATCCTCCGGTCCCTCGATCGCGGGGTCGTCGATCACCTTCTGGAAGCCGCCCTCGGCAAGCTCGCGCACCGGCGACTTCGCCTCCGGGTGCCGCAGGAGGCTCTTCGGCGACATCACGATCAGCGGCCGCTCCGGCTCGCTGAAGGCCTGCAGGCGCAGCAGGTGGAAGTACTGCGCCGGGGTGGTGGGGTAGACGACGCGCATGTTGTCCTCGGCACAGAGCTGCAGGAAGCGCTCGAGGCGGGCGCTGGAGTGCTCGGGGCCCTGTCCCTCGTACCCGTGCGGCAGCAGCAGCGTGAGGCGTGAGCGCTGTCCCCACTTCGACCAGCCCGCCGAGAGGAACTGGTCGATCATCACCTGCGCGACGTTGACGAAGTCGCCGAACTGGGCCTCCCAGAGGACGAGATCGCGGTCGGCGGCCACCGTCACGCCGTATTCGAAACCGATCGTGGCCGCCTCGGTGAGCGGCGAGTTGTAGATCTCGAAGCGGGTGTCCGCAACGTGCGCCAGGGGGCTGTGGCGGTCGCCGGTCCGAGCGTCGTTGAAGACCAGATGGCGGTGGCTGAAGGTGCCCCGTTCCGAATCCTGGCCGGAAAGCCGCACCGGGATCCCTTCATGGAGGAGCGACCCCAGTCCAAGCGCCTCCGCCTGCCCCCACGCCACGCGGAAGTCAGGGCCGAAGTCCTTGCCGCGCCGGGCGAGTTGCCGCGCGAGCTTGGGGTGCAGCGTGAAGCCGTCGGGAACCGACAACAGCGCCCGGTTGATCTCCTCCAGCCGCTCGAAGGGAACGCCGGTGTCCATCTCGAAGTCCTGGCCCACGGCACTGTAGCTGGGGACCGTCCAGAGCGAAGGCGACTCGCTATCGGCCTGCCGGCGCCCGTCCTTGACGGCCCGCAGTTCCCGGCCCAGGGCGTTGACCCGCTCGTCCACCTCCGCCCTGGTAACCAGCCCGCGCCCCACCAGCTCCGCCGCCCACTGCATCCGCGTCGTCGGGTGCGTGGTGATCCACTTGTAGAGGACGGGCTGGGTGTAGCCGGGCTCGTCGGCTTCGTTGTGACCGTGCCGCCGGTACCCCATCAGGTCGATGACCGTGTCGTCATGGAACCGGTTCCGGTAGGCCATCGCCAGCCTTACCGCCGCGAGGCATTCCTCGGGGGCGTCGCCGTTGGCGTGGATGACCGGGATGTCGTACCCCTTGGCGAGATCGCTCGCGTAGCGCGTGGAGCGGCCGTCGCCCGGGTTGGTGGTGAAGCCGACCTGGTTGTTGCCGATGATGTGGATCGTACCCCCGACCTCGTAGCCGTGCAGACGCGCGAGGTTGAGCGTCTCGGCCACGACGCCCTCGGCCGCGAAGGCGGCGTCGCCGTGGATCAGGATGGGCACGACCAGCGAGGGATCGCGTTCACCGCCGCCGTTCCGGTTCACGTACTGCTGCGTCCGCGCCATCCCGAGGATGACCGGGTTCACGAACTCCAGATGGCTCGGGTTGGGTGCCAGGCTGACGCGTACCGTCCTGCCCGAGCGGAGCGGGTATTCCCCCGCCGCGCCGTGGTGGTACTTCACGTCCCCGGTCCCGGGATCGGGCACCCAAAGCGCGCTCCCCGGGGCGGCGCCTTCCTCGAACTCGGCGAGAATCTCCGCGTAGGGGACGCCCATGATGTGCGTGAGCACGTTGAGGCGGCCCCGGTGGGCCATCCCGATCACGATTTCGGTCGCGCCGCCCGCCGCCGCGAGCTCGATGGCCTCGTCGAGCATCGGGACCATCATGTCGATCCCCTCGATCGAGAAGCGCTTCTGCCCCAGGTAGGCGCGGTGCAGGAATTGCTCCAGCCCCTCTACCTGCGTAAGCCGGTCGAGCGTCCGCACGCGGTCTTCGTCGGTGTACCCCGCGAAGTGGGCGCCGCGCTCCACCTGGTCCCACAGCCACGCGACCTTCTCGGGGTCTTCGAGGTGCTCGAACTCGTAGCCCAGGTCGCCGCTGTAGGTGGCCTTGAGGCGGTCGAGAGTGTAGGCAAAGGGCTGGTCGCCGCCCTCGGGGAAGAGGACCGAGGTGGGGATCTCCTCCAGCTCCTCCATGGTGGTGCCGAAGTACGCGGGGTCGAGCTGCGGGTGGCCGGGAGGCTCGCTCCCGAGGGGGTCGATGCGGGCCGCCTGGTGGCCGTGTTCGCGGAACGCCTGCAGAAGGCGGGCGGCGCGGGCGACGAGGTCGAGGAGGCGGCGGGATTCCTCGGGGGTGCGGGTGGGAGCGGTGGGAGCGGTGGGTGCGGCCGGGGCGGATTCCCGGGCCTGGACCTGGGGCGCCGGGCCCGCGGACGCCGGGTCCGTCGGCTGGACGGTGGCGGGCGCATCGGTTTCGCCGGTTTCCGGCGCGCGCCCGCCGTCGTGGACGATCAGGCCCGCGTCGAGCAACAGGTGGGCGTCCTTCTCGAAGAACTCCCTCCACGTGCGCGGAACGGCTTCCGGGTTCCGCGTGAAGTCTTCGTAGAGGGCCTGGACGTAGGCGGCGTTCTGGCTGTCGAAGTAGGTGCTGCTCATGGTGGACAGAAAGCTAGTAGTTTTTTCCGGCGGGGTAAGGTGTCCCCGGGGGCGAAATCTTTCAGGAGGAGTGCAGGCGGCTGCTCGCGATCATGAGCCGGGAATCGACCACGACCACGGGCGTGCCCGGATGGGACGCGCTCCTGCCCTGGCTCCGCGCGGGGACCACGCGCAGAGGGTGGGAGGCGTCCCGGCTGGACGATGACTGTTGCTCGCCGCTCGGCGACGGCTGGCGCTCGGTGGTGCGGAGCCGCCAGGTGCACGGGGCGGTGACGAGGGTGCACGCGGAGCTTCCGGCGGGCGAGTCGGTGGTGGGGGAAGGTGACGGGCACGTCACGCGGCGGCCGGGTCTGCTCCTGACGGTGACGCTGGCCGACTGCGTCCCGATCTTCATCGCGGACCCGGTGCAGCGCGCGATCGCGCTTCTCCATGCCGGCTGGCGCGGGACGGCTGCGGGCGTGCTGGAGCAGGGCCTCGCCACGATGAGCCGTGCCTTCGGAAGCGCCCCCGCGGACCTGTTCGTCCACCTCGGCCCCGCGATCTGCGGGCAGTGTTACGAGGTCGGCCCGGAGGTCTTCGAGGCGCTGGGCGAGGCGGCTCCATCCCGGCCGGCCCCCATCGATCTGCGCGGCGTCATCCGGCAGCGGGCGCTCGCGGCGGGAATCGGTGCCAATCACCTGACCGTCAGCACCGAATGCACCCTCTGCGGCGACGGGCGCTACTTCTCCCACCGCCGCGGAGACACGGAACGCCACCGCGGCTTCGTCGGGATCCTTCCGAAGTCGGGACGCCCGGAGCGGACCGGGTCGCCGTGACTGCGCTTGTGTTCCGGTCCCCGAATCCTGCGGTGCGCCGATGACCGAGGCCCTCAGCATTGCCGCGGTGTCGCTGTACGCGATTGTGCTCGCGTTGCTCATGCCGTTCGCAGGGCATCGGCTGACGCTGTTGTGGCTGGCGCGGCGAGGAGGTGGCGGAGCGGTCCGGCGGCAAGCCGGCGGCCCGCCCCCACCCCCGGCCGACCCCCCCACCCCGCCCCGCGTCACCGTGCAGCTCCCCGTCTACAACGAGAAGCACGTTATCGAGCGGCTCATCGACGCGGCCTGCCGGCTGTCCCACCCGCGAACGCACCTCCAGATCCAGGTCCTCGACGACTCCACCGACGAGACGACCATGCTGGCGCGGCGGCGCGCGAGGGCGTGGCGGCGCAAGGGCGTCGACATCACCGTGCACCACCGCAAGGTCCGGACCGGGTACAAGGCGGGCGCCCTCGCGGCAGGCCTCGAATCCGCCACCGGCGAGTACATCCTCATCCTCGACGCCGACTTCGTGCCCCGCCCGGACCTCCTCGAGGCGCTGCTGCCCTCGATGGCCGACCCGGGTGTGGGGATGGTGCAGGCCCGCTGGGACCACCTGAACGAACAGCACTCCTGGCTGACCCGCGCCCAGGCACTCCTCCTCGACGGACACTTCTTCCTGGAGCAGCGCGGGCGCTACCTGGGTGGACGCTTTTTCAATTTCAACGGGACTGCGGGGCTCTGGCGCCGTCAGGCGCTGGCCGACGCCGGGGGATGGCAGTCGGACACCCTTACCGAAGACCTCGACATCAGCTACCGCGCCCAGATGGCCGGATGGCGCTTCGTGCTGAGGGACGACGTCGGCGTGCCCGCGGAACTGCCAGCCACACCGGCCTCTCTCCTGGTCCAGCAGCGCAGGTGGGCGCAGGGCGGCGTGCAGACCGCGCGCAAGCTCCTCCCGCGCGTGCTTCGCGGACCCTGGCGTCCGGCCGTCAAGTTCGAGTCCTTCGTCCACCTCTGCGGCCACCTCGCCCACCCGCTCACCTTCGCCCTGTCCCTGCTGGTCGTGCCCGCGGCCCTGGCCAGGCGCACACTCGCGATCGACCGGCTGTGGTGGCTGGATCTGGCTCTCTTCCTCGCGGCGACCGCGCCGTTCATCGTCTTCTACTGGACCGCGGCGCGCAGGCGGGGGCGTGCGAAGGGCGCGGCTGCGAGGGGCGTGGCCGGTGCGCTCGCGCTGGCGGCCGGGTTGTCGGTGCTGCTCAGCGGTGCGGTGCTGCGCGGGCTGGGGCGGGCGCGGGATCCCTTCCACCGGACGCCCAAGACAGGCAGCGCGGCGAGGTCGAGTTACGAACCGCGCGGAGGGGACTTCCGCGGACGGCGACTGGTGCTGGGCGCGGGCGCGTTCATGGTTGCGGCGGGGGCGGTTGCCATCGCCACGGGACATTGGGGGTCACTGCCCTTCGTCGGGCTCTTCGCCGCGGGCTACCTGGCGGTCGGGCTGGGTGCGGGAGTTCGCCGGGCGCCCGGGCTGCGCGTTTCCGCGAGTGCCCGGCCGGGACAGTCGGCGCCAGCAACCCCACAGGAGCATCAGCCACACGGGCACCCAGATCGCCGCCCGGTTCCAGAGCGGCTGTGGCCAGACTCCGGTGACCTCGTAGGAAGCGAGACCCCAGTAGCCGAGGAAGACGAGGCCGCCTAACAGGAGGAAGTGGCGGCTGCCGCGCAGCGCCGCCATCGGAAGGATCCAGAGGACGTACCACGGATGGACCGTAGGCGACAGAAGCAACCCGGCCCCGAGGATCCACAGCAGCGCCCGTTCCACGGAGAAGCGACGCCAGGTCACCCAGGCGACGACCGCGAGCACGAGAACGGTGGCGGTCGCGCGGGCCTGCACGGGGTCTCTCACGACCGTCGCGATCACCGCGAAGGCGCCCTCGTTGGCCGTCCAGTGGCGGGCATAGGTGCGCAGGCCTTCGGTAAGCGCAGCGGGGCCGACGGCCTCGAGGGGGCCGAGTCCGCCGAAGGTACCGACTCCGCCGAGGGGGCCGATGGCCACGAAGGGGAGGTAGAAGATGATGCAGACGGCGGCGAAGGAGAGAAGGGTGGCCGGGCCGTGTCGGCGGACGAGGGCAGGGAGCGCCGCGGCCGGGGCGAACTTGATCAGCGTGGCGGTGGCGAGAAGGGCGCCGGTGAAGAGGGCGCGGCCCCGTTCACGCCTGCCTGCCACGAGAATCAACGCCGCCAGGAGGAAGAGGCCGACGGAGTCGAAGTGGGCGCTCCACGCCGTCTCGACGATCAAGAGGGGCGACCAGAGGTACTAGATGAGCACGGGGGCGGGGTTGCGGCCCGTGCGGCGCGCGATCCGGTGGAGGAGGAGGC
>JAPOOQ010000080.1 GCA_026713345.1 Gemmatimonadota bacterium
ATGCTCGTCGACGAAGGCGCGGGCGCCCAGCAGGCCGATCTCCTCGGCGTCCGTGATGAGGACGATGACGTCGTTGCGGAGGGGCGCCCGGGCGCCCAGGGCGCGCACCGTTTCCAGGATGGCGACCACGCCGGAGCCGTCGTCGGCCGCGCCCAGTGCGATCTCGCGGCTGTCGTAGTGGGCGGTGACGAGGACGGCCGGGCCGCCGGGCTCGGTCCCGGGGATGCGCGCCAGGATGTTGCGAACGGTCGCGACGGTCATGGCGCCGCCGTACTCCGCGTCGAAGGAGGTGGCAGTCTGGACGGAGGCGGTGTGGCCGAGGGCGCCGAGCCGGTCGATCAGGTAGTCGCGCGTGCGAGCGTGATTGGGGGAACCGGGGGGCCGCGCCTCCGACGCGATGCGCGCGAGGTGGGACATGGCCCGCGCCGAGGAGAACACCGAGTCGGGGGCGGTGGCCGCGACGGGCGAGGGGACGGTTCGGTACGAGCTCGAGAGCCAGGCCGTGACGAGGAGGAGGAGCAGGGTCGCCGGGCCGCGCAGGCCGCCCCAGGGCGGGGGGGTGGTGGTGGGGGGGTGCGTGGCAGCCGCTGCGGCATCCGCGGCGGCCCGCTTGCGGGATGCCCGCTTCTCGGCGCGCTTCGCCCGCCGCGATTCGCGCTTCGGCCTCTTCGACGCACGATCCTCTGGCGCGCCTGTCGCTGCCTGCTTTGCCTTACCCCGGGCCGCCGCGTCCGCCCGGGGACCCTTGGGACCCTTCGCCGCCGCCGCTCCCGCACCCGCGTCACGCGCTCCCGCCGGCCGGTCGCCGACCGCCGGGGGCGCCCCGGCCGGCCGACCCTCCGCCGCCCCAGCCTCCCCACCCCCCTCCCTCCGTGCGGCCGACTCCTCCGCAATCTCCCGCTCCAGCTCCTCGATCTCGTCTTCGCTGATGCCCAGTTCCTCGAAAGACGGAATCTTCGGCAGCTTGTCGTCGCCCATTGTCGGTCAGACTAGCGTGGCAGATTGTAAAGTAAACATGACATTCTGTGAGGTGTTGTTTACAGTCATGGCTGACTAGATCGGCCCTTGCTCCCACGGCCCCCAAAGGGCGTAGGTCGTGCTGGACACCGGTTCCCCAATCTCGCGGTCGCCCTGCACGTTGAAGAAGAGCACCCGCCCGTCAGGGCTGAAGCAGGACCCCGCGAATTCACGCGGATCGTCCTCACCCTCTACGACCGGAGCCCTTACAAGGTTTACGATCCGGCCTTCCCGGTCCAGTCCGCGAACGAACTGATCGTCCGAGCCGTCTTCGCACATGATCAGGCCACCCCTCGGACTCAGGCAAATGTTGTCGGGGGCCTCCAGTACGTCTCTCGACGGCGATTCGAACACCACGCGGAGTTCGCCCGTGTCGTCGGTGAGCGGCCTATAGTGGAAGACCTGCCCCGCTCTGGCGTCCCCGCCGTTTGTCGAGACGACGTAGATCCCGTCGTCCCCGTGGAAGGCGCCCTCCAGCCGCGCGAACCTGGCCGCGCCCTTTGCCATCCCCTGCCAGAAGACCGCCAGGTGGTTTGGCCCGGCGTCCGGGGGATCGGGGTCGTCGATGTCGACCCAGTGGACCTGGTGCACCTGCCCGGTCGACTGGCCGCGCGCGAGCAGGTAGGTCGGCGCACCGGTGACCGCCATCATCTGAAGCCGTCCGCCAGCGGCCAGCACACCCGGCCGGTTGGGGATGAAACGGTAGAGGCCCGCCCCGGGACGGCCGCCGGGGTCGTACCAGGTGTCCTCGGTCTCGTACACGATGCCGGTCGCGGGATCGACCGCCACCGCCTCGTGGATGAAGCGGCCCATGTCGCGGAGCGGGACCGGATCCACGGGGCCCGTCGCGTCCACGGGCACCTCGAAGATGTACCCGTGCGGCTCGTCGTAGCCGTCCTCGGGACCCGAGGGGATTTCCTCGCAGGAGAGCCAGCTTCCCCACGGCGTGGGACCGCCGGCACAGTTCACGCGCGTGCCCGCCAGCGACACGAATTCGTCCACGAGTTCGACGCCGAGATCCATGCCGCTGCCCGATATGCGCACCTCGAGCGATGTCGTTCCGCCGCTTCCCTTCGCATCGTAGGCGGGATGCCCGATCGGACGCGCGCTCTCCGCATCGTCGACCATCTCGTGGTTGCGGATCAGACGGACGTTGCCGTTGGGAAGAGGAAAGGCTGCCATGCCGTCGAAGGCGTTGGGGACCGTGAGCCCCGGTCGAACGGAGGACTCGACTCCGCCCAGGCTCAGCCGAATGCAGCGGAAGTTCTCCGGTATCTCGAGTTCGGGACAGTCGGCACTGGGACCGAGCCTGCCGTACGGGGCGATCAGGAGGTCACGGGGGTCGGGGTGCCGGCCGGCCGGGCCAACGGGCAAGCCGCCGCCCCGCGCCGACCGGCTCCAGGCGCTCAGGCCGGCCAGGGACGGCGTGATCAGGGCACCGCCGCCGGCGGTCGCAAACTGTCTGAGGAAGGTGCGGCGGGCGATCGACATGGTTTCACTTTCTCCCCGTGCGGGGATAACTGGAAGACTTGCTCCCCCAAGGCTGCAATGTTCGGTGCAAGTGGGGCAACCCTGGTGACAAAGTTGTTTCCTACCGTCCCTCCGCCTTCCACCGGTCGTAGCGCATCCGGAGAGTCTTGACCGGGTTGGCGTTCTCGTCCGGTCGAATGTTCTCGTCGGTCACGTCGATGAACAGCGAGTACGCGCCGTCGTTGAATGACTCGCCCTCCGGATCGTCGGCGTTGGCCACCAGGAGGTACGCGACGTGGGAGGTCTTTTCGTCGCACGGCGCCTCCGGAATCGGCTCGGACTCGCAGGTGCAGCGGCTGTCGCCACCGGCCGCGTCGGCAGCCTCCATCGCGGCCATGACCCGGTCGGCCATCGTCCCGGCTTCGGCCTTGAACGCCTCGACCGCGAGGTGCACCACGTCGTCGGACGCCAGGATGTTGCCCTGCACCGAGAAGTAGATCCCGTCGGCGGGAATGCTGTCCGCCACCGCCAGCGAGGATGCCCCGTTGCGGCTCCCCGAATGTCCCGCGCAGCGTCCCCGCATATCGACGATGCCGAACTGGCGATTGGCGAAGCGGGGATCCACGGAGAGCATCTCGATGATCCGGTCGGGCGGCGTCCCCTTCTTCAGCTCGGCGTAGATGAGTTGCTGATTGGCGCGGGTTCCGTCCACTCCGGCCTGGGCCGCCGCGACGCCGACGCCGGGCACCACGATCGCCTGGATGTCCATCAGACCCTTGGCGGGGAACCCCGCGAAGCGCCCCTGCGGCACACACGTCGCGGAGGCGATGATGACCTGGCCCGTGCGCGTGTCGATCGCGATCACCGACCATGTTGCCGCCAGGGCCACGGGAGAAAGGACCAGCAGCAACAACACGGCGAACAGCCGGCGGGCTTGCCGACCGAATGCGAAACGGGTCATGATAGGCTCCAGTCTGAAGGTTCCCGCCAACTTAGGGAGAGTCGCCGTGTCTGACCAACTGAACCGCAGGGAATTCGTGGGCCGCACGTCGGCGCTTGCCGCCGGTGCGATGATCGTGCCGCGTCATGTGCTAGGCGGGCCGGGATACCAGGCTCCCTCCGATATGCTCAACCTGGCCATCATCGGGGTAGGAGGGCAGGGGACCGAGAACGCGCAGGAGTTCGGGGCCGAACACATCGCTGCAATCTGTGACGTGGACTTCGGGATCGTCTACCGCCGGGTCCAGGAACGGCTGGTCGACGGACGCGGGAACCCGCGCGAGAAAGGGCAGCGCTGGCAGGAGCAGTTCCTCCAGACCCGCAAGTACACGGACTTCCGTGAACTGCTCGACCGGGAGGAGGACCTCGACGCCGTCCTGATCGCGACGCCCGACCATCTCCACGCCTCCATCGCCAAGGCGGCCATGCAGGCGGGCAAGCATGTGTACGTGGAGAAGCCGCTGGCCTTCACCCCCCACGAGTGCCGGGTGCTGGCCGATCTGGCCGAGAGTACCCGCGTGGTGACCCAGATGGGGAATCAGGGGCATTCGGGGGAAGGCGCGCCGCTGATCAACGAGTGGATACAGGCCGGTGTGATCGGGGACGTCACCGAGGTGCACATCTGGACGAACCGGCCGATCTGGCCGCAGGGGATCCAGCGGCCGGGACCCTGGGCGGAAGGCCTCAACCCGGGGTGGTACCAGCAATGGCACCAGGGCGCGATCCTGTCGCTCGCGGCGGACATGATGGACGCGGGCTTCGAAATGCCGGTCGGGATGGATTGGGACCTGTACCTCGGTCCGACCACGAAGGACATCCCCTACCACCCCGTCTACCACCCCTTCAACTGGCGCGGCTGGGTCGACTTCGGGGTCAGCGCGCTGGGAGACATGGGCGCCCACCTCGTAGACCACCCGTACTGGGCCCTCGGGCTGACCTACCCCACCACCATCGAGGCCACCTCGACCCCCTGGGGCGGCCCGTCGGAGGACCCCGCCTCCTACCCGCTCGCCATGCGGGCGCACTACGAATTCCCGGCCCGGCCCGGGATGCCGCCCGTCGACATGCACTGGTACGACGGCGGCCTGATGCCGCCCCGGCCCGCCACCCTCCCCGACGAGGTCCGGCTGAACCGCACGGGCGGCGTCATGTTCGTGGGCGACCGGGGGATCCTCATGCACGACACCTACGGCAGCAATCCGCGGCTCTTCCCCGAGTCGCTCACCGCGGCGGCCGAGGCGGTACCCCGGACCCATCCGCGCATCGAAGGGACCCATCAGGCGAACTGGGTGCAGGCGTGCAAGGAGGGCGGCCAGGCGTCGTGCCCCTTCGACTACGCCTCGCGGCTCACCGAGGTCATGCTCCTCGGGGTTGTCGCGCTGCGCACCGGCCAGGGCCGAAGGATCCGTTACGACGCCGAGAACATGCGCATCACCAACGTCGAGGAGGCGAACCGCTTCCTCACGCGGGAGTACCGGTCGGGCTGGGAGGTCTAGCCGGCCGGCCGGTTGGCCTCTAGGGCGCGGTCTCGCCGAGCGCGACCAGGAACTCGTCGATCTCGTCGGCCGTGTTGTAGAAATGCGGACTGGCGCGCACGACGCCCGGGCGGTTGTCCACGATGATCCCGCGTTGCGCGAGGTGGGCGACGGCGGGCGCGGGGTCGGGGTGGCGAATGGTGATTACGGCCGAGCGCGCCGACGGGGCATCGCTGACGCGCGGGGAAAATCCTGCCGCCCGGGACCCGTCGACCAGCCGGTCGGCGAGCATGACGTTGCGTTCCCGGATCGCCTCCATCCCGACCTCGTCGACGATCTCCTGGCCGCCGAGGGCCGTGTGCACGGTGGCGAGCGCAGGCGTGCCGAGTTCGAAGCGGCGGGCGTCGGCGTGGTAGCGGAAGTCGCCGGGGTTGAAGTCGAACTGGTCCTGGCTGGCGAACCAGCTCGTGATGGTGGGCTGCAGGGTTGGGATCAGCTCGTCGCGCACGTAGAGATAGGCGAGGCCGGGGCCGCCGCACAGCCATTTGAGCGGCCCTGCCGTGTAGAAGTCGACGCCGGCGGAGGGGAGGTCGACGGGGATCTGGCCCGCGCCCTGGTAGCCGTCGATGAGACTGTATGCACCGGCCCGGCGGGCGATGTCGGCGATGGCGGCCAGGTCCTGGATGGCGCCTGTCGTGAAGAATACGTGACTTGTGGCGATCGCGAGGGTGCGGTCGTCCACTGCGTCGGCGAACTGCTGCGGGTCGATGTGTACGCCGTCCGGGCTCCGCAGCACCACCATCTCCGCGTCCGGGCGGACCTTCCACTGGTAGAGCAGGGTGGGGAAGTCCAGCTCGGTCGTGATGATGCGGTTGCGCTCCGCCCAGTCGAGGCTCGAGGAGATGGCGGCCAGGCAGGCGGAGGTCGAGGGCATCAGCGCGACCGTCCCCGCCGGAGCCGCGAAGAGCGTTTCGATGCGCCCGCGCAGCTCGCCGAGCAGCCCCCACCAGTGTTCGTACCATGCGGATGCGCCATGATCGTGCCACTTGGCGATGAAATCACGCAGTCGTTCCTCAGCGCGGTCTGAAAGCGCACCGAGGGAACATGAGTTGAGGTAGTTGCGGCGCTGCAGGATGGGGAAGGCGCTGCGGACTTGTTCGATGGTCATGGGGGTCGTCCGAATGTCAATTGGCGATCGTGGGCGTCGACCGGGTAAGATACCGGGATGGTCGACAACAGGTCGCTGGATACTCCCGCTGCCATCGCACAGGCCCGTGCGCTCGGCTTCGAGATGGCCGGCGTGGTCACGCGGCGGCGTAGCCGTCACACGGCGCACTTCCGGAAGTGGCTCGAATCCGGACTGCACGGCACGATGGCCTACCTCGCGCGGCCGGAAGCGCTGCAGCGCCGCGGTGACATCCACCTCACGCTGGACACATTCCGGAGCGCCCTGGTCGTCGCCCACTCCTACGCCGCCCCCCACCCCTCCACCCCACCCGGCGACCCGTCCCGCGCAATCATCGCCCGCTACGCGCGCGGCCGCGACTACCACCACGTCATCGCCGAGCGTCTGGACGAGCTCGGGCGCGGCCTCGAACGCGCGGCGGGCCGCCCCGTCCAGCGCCGCACCTACGTCGACACGGGTCCCATCCTCGAACGGGAGCTCGCCGCTCTCGCCGGCCTGGGCTGGTTCGGCAGGAACACCATGCTGATCCACCCGCGCCGCGGGTCGTATTTCTTCATCGGCGTCCTCCTCACCGACCTGCCGCTCGCGGCCTCCGCGCCCTTCCGCGAAGACCATTGCGGCACGTGCCGGCGCTGCATCGACGCCTGCCCCACCGGCGCGCTTCTCGGGCGCGACGACTCCGGCGCCCCCGTGATGGATGCGACCCGCTGCATCTCGTATCTCACGATCGAACTCCGGGGGGCCATCCCGGAGAAGCTGCGGCCCGCCATCGGCAACCGCG
Organism: Gemmatimonadota bacterium; assembly: GCA_026713345.1. Lineage (GTDB taxonomy): Bacteria > Gemmatimonadota > Gemmatimonadetes > Longimicrobiales > Gaopeijiaceae > Bin94. The sequence continues at coordinate 6,929 of JAPOOQ010000080.1, forward strand.
TGTTCGGCTGCGACATCTGCCAGGAGGTTTGCCCCTGGAACGAGAAGTTCGCGGCGCCGACCGCCGAGCCCGCCTACGCCCCCCGCTCCGACCTGGACGGCCCAACCCTGATCGACCTGGCCACGCGGCTCCTCGAGATGTCCGGCAAGGCGTTCATGCGCGAGTTCGCCGACTCGCCCCTCTCGCGCGCGCGGCGCAACGGGCTGTTGCGCAACGTCTGCGTCGCCCTCGGCAACTGGGGCGCCCCGGAGGCGGGTCCGGTGCTGGAGCGCGCGGCGCACGACCACTCGGCCCTGGTGCGCGAACACGCCGAGTGGGCGCTGGCACGGATTCAGGCTGGGTGAGGGTTCGTCGGGTCACTGGCGCTGCCCGAAGGTTCCCTCGGCGCACAACTTGCCCTTGTACATGTACATCTACATGTCTATCTTCATGTCCATGATTAAGGTCAACATCGCCGACGCCCGCGCGCACCTCTCCCGCTACCTCGCCCGTGTCGAGTCCGGGGAGACTGTCACGCTGTGCCGCCGGAACG
>JAPOOQ010000081.1 GCA_026713345.1 Gemmatimonadota bacterium
GGTGCGGCCCTGCCCGGCAATCACCATGTCCCCCAGGAGCGGCAGAATCATCAGCTCGATCACTTTCGTCTTGCCGCAGCCCTTCGTGCCGATGATCCAGATGTGGGGTCGCCAGTCCAGCGCCGCGCAGAACGGCGCGAGTACCGTCCAGCCGAGCAGCAGGGGCCCGGATCCGTCATGATGCCAGAACCGCGACGCGAACATCTCGTAGAGCCGCTTCCGGTCCTCGAGCGCCATGGGCTTCGTCGAGCTCGGACCCGATAGCCGCGGCAGCCGGTGGTAAATGGTGTCGCCGTCACGGTAGGCTTCCGGAGTCATCCACCGCCTATCGCCGGGGGCCAGCAGCCGGTCCCCCAGGTGCGGGACGATCTCCAGATCTTCGTTCCGCCAGATGCCTCGCCCTCTAATCATGCCGGGTTTGAACACTCCCTTCCTGGTCGCCTGATAGTGAAGCACGGAGCTCGCGGCGTCCTGCCACCGGACTCCCTTCGTGCTGTCGAAATGGGTGTTCCAGAAGCTCTTCGGTGCCAGCATCATCATTGCCCGCGAGCCGAACCCGAGACCAGGGAGGCTCATGAGCTGCCCGCCCTGGTCGAGGAAGTAGTAGTCGCGGTTGTTGTAGCCGAGGCACCGGAACGGCGCGTCATCCACCCATGCCGGTTCGTCGGAGCCTTCGTCCTCGTCGCCCTCCTTGACCTCGGGCGGCGTGGTGTCCGCCAGTCTCGCGTTCTGCGGGTTGAGCCAGTACCGTACCGAGTCCTCGCCCTCCTGCCGGCGCAGGTCGTCGTAGTCGGTCGGCTTGTCCGTCAGATCGCGGAAGTCCGGGGTCGAGTACTTCACCTTCTTCAACCGATCCGCCGCCTGGGTCGCGAAGTGCACCCCCGGGTTCGGAATGTCGTCCCACCCTTCGCGCTGCGTCAGGACCGACCAGCGATCATTGTCGGCCGCGATGATGAACTCGGCCGTTTCGTACTTCTCCATGAACCGCTTCGTGACGGGGAAGATGCCGCCCGTCGAGAAGCAGACCACGACCGGGCGGTTGGTCGCCTTGCTGATGCTCCATGCCGTGGCCCATCCCTCGGTGATGAAGACGCGCCGGTCATTCTCCATCGGTTTCCAGAACTCGCCACCGACCGTGTGCGCGGCCCCGATGACCGGAGCCTTCGGCCAGTACAGCTTGGTCCCGTCCGCGAGGATGCACTGGACGTTCACGAGCTTGCGGTTGATCCGCATGGGGATCAGCAGGGTTCCCTTCGGCAGCTTCCAGCCCTTGCTGAACTCGACCGCTTCGCGTGTGACGCGGAGCTGGCCCGCTACGTCGTAGTCGATCTCCTTGCGCTTGAGGTACGGGTGCTTCAGGACGGTCTCTTTGCTCTTGATGGCGTCCTTCCACAGCGCCCGTACCGTCTCGATCGCGGCCTTCTGAGCCTTCTCCTGCTGCTCGCGCCGCATCTCCCGATCCGCTGCCCACCGTTCCCGGTCGGCTGGAGTCGGCTCCTCGCTCCGGTCGGCCATCCAGTGTACACGGATGCCGCGCGCGTGGTCACCGAAGATTGCGCCGCGGCGATCGGGGAAGGCCATGAGCCAGCCGTCCTCCCGGCGTGGCTTGTCCGGAGTCGAGAAGCGGTGAACGGCTCCATCCCAATAGATGTCGCCGGGGGGGAGGGCGAACCGCGCCATCATGATGCGGAGTCCTACGGTGGGATCTTGGTTCACCCTTCCAACTCCCTTCGACATGCCATTTCGTGGCGGTAGCAGCTTCCGGAATCTAACAAACTACCGAGACCTGTTTTGGCTTCGCTCGCGTTCTGCGAGCCGAGCCGTATTACACACAACTAACAAGGATGATCGCCTCCCGTCAAGCACACTTCCAAAGGGCTCGATGGCGAAGCCGGTGCCGACAAGAGCCCACAGACCCGATCATCCGTACACGCGCTGGCAGCCTTCTACGAAGCGAATCACCATGACGATCGCGGTGAACACAACGATGACTCCCATGACCCAGTTCGCGGTTCTGTCACTCATCGTTGTGGCCGGTGCCGTCCCAGCGCGGGGGGGGGACCTCGGCCTGGCACCCCTCCTCGTCCCGCCGCAGTGCCCGGTTGGCCTTGCGCAGGTCCTCGACCTCCTCCTCGAGGCAGCGCACATGCACCGCCAGTTCGCCGTTCTTCTGCCGCAGCGACAGGACCTCCTGCTCCAGTTGCCCGACCCGCTCGGCCATTCGATGAAACGGTGTCAGGGCCGGGGCGTTGGGGAACATCCAGGATGGCGGGCCGGGCCCGCTCGGCAACGCGCGGCACACCGATTCCAACATGACGGCGGTAGCCGCTCTTGGGTCGTCTGCCTCGCCAATCGCCCGCCTAGCGTCGGACAGCAGTTCATAAACGAGATCCGCCGCACAGTCATCATCCAACTCGATCACCTCCATGAGTGCGTCGAAGAGTGCGGCCGCAGTATCAGCGGGCATCGTCCTCTGGCACTTACTGAAACCGGCGAAGAGCACAGGCAACGGCTCACGATGAGCGACATGCCCGATGGCTTGGAGCAAGACATGGACGATGGCTTCCGGGTCGTGCTTCAGCAGGTTGCCAAGAGCGCGGCAGAGGGCAGCGTACACGAGTTCGGATTGCTCTGAGCGTCGCAACGCAGTCTGCAAGCCATCGTAGGCTGTGTTCGCAAGCTCCAGGGGGCCAACTGCGGTCGAAATGGCCGACTCGCACGCTCGCGCCACTGCGCTCCGGTCCGGCAGCCAGACCGAACGTTCCGTCTCGATTGCGTCCTGGCACGCGTCGAAGAAGCAGCCAAGCAGGCGCACAGGGTCCGGCACTGCTCGAATCGCGTCGAAAAACCCCTCCAGAAACTCCTCGGCCACTTCGGCCACTTCACCATTCCATTCCGCGGTCTCGTATGCTTCCAGCGCACCCTCGGCCGCGGCGCGTGAATCGCCTTTGTCCGCCCCGTCGAGCGCCGCCCTGTAGAGGGGGAGCACCTCGAGACACAGTTCCTCGGGCTCGGCCAAGCTCACACCCTCTCCCCAGGCTCGTCTGTAGGCTGCCGCTAGCAGAAATGCCTCCATCGACCCGTGCCATCCACTCAGCGGCTCGCTGCAACGGGTCCGCGGCCGGGCCTCCACGGCTGGGCGAGCCTCTTCGAGAGTCATCATTCTGAGGCCGACAAGGCGGTTTCGAGTTCCGTCACCTTGCCGCGAAGGAAGGATACCTCGTCCCGGGAGCTTTTCCACGCCCGTCGCAGCTCGTCCCGGGCCATGTGTGTGATCTTCCACGGCGCCCACTTCACTATCTGCGCTTCCATCGTGCCCGCCCACTGCGTGCCCTTGCTGATATTGCAGCGAGAATGCGTGGCCTGAAGGTTGTCGGCATCGTCCTCCCCGCCGTGATGTCGAGGCTGAATGTGGTCGACGTGGATGTCGTCCAATGTTGCGAAGTCGGTGCCGCAGATGCCGCAGCGGCCCGCCTGGGACTTCAAGAGGTCGGAGACGTGCTGGCGAGGCTCGATGTGTTTCGCCCGCTTTGCGATTTCGTGGGATTTACGGGCGTCCCGTGCACGCCATATGCTCTTGTAGGTGGCAGCGACTGCGAAGCCGTACTTGGTGAGGTGGGGGACAAGCCCGGTTACCGAGGCCCGACGCCCCAGCGACCAGAGGGATTCGGCGTGCGCCAACGTCTGTCTGGCGCGACGCACGGCGCGCCGACCGCGAAAGGTCGTTGCCGAACGGCGCGCGTCGGCCAAGGAGTCCTGCGCGGCGACGACCCTGCGGATATGGTAGACGCAGCTGCTCTTCATCGACCGAACCGCACGGTCCAACGCCCGTAGAGCCACTCTCTCGGCCTCCCGCGCCTCGTTCGCGGCCACCATGGTCGTGCTTGCGAGGGCTCGCGTTCTCCGGAGTGGAAATCTCTGTGCGCCGGTCGCTCTTCGGGAGTCCTCGTAGATCACCGGCACCGTTCCTTGCCGAAGCCCACACCTCTCCGACTCCCCCCCCCGCGGACCTGTACGCGCAGTTGGGTGTCGGGCCGTGTGTCAACCCAATTCGCAGGGAAATACCAACTACGAGAAGAATCTCCTGCCTATTCGCCCCGTTGGCCCCGAGCGAGAGCGACCCGCCGGGGCCCGTTGGTATGGGCTCTTGTATTCAGCAGGTAACCCGACATGGAGTTCCCCGCTTCATTGGGTTGACATCAACAAGATACTTGCGATCAGCGGGTTCCCGCAAATCCCGCGACGCCCTTTCCCATCACGAACTAGTCCCGCTTTTCTCGCCCGCGTGTCTCCTTTTTCGGCCCGGAGTCCCGTTCCATCGACACCCGGAGTCCCGTTCCATCCGAACGGAGTCCCGTTCCATCCGAACGCCCATCCCCCACCCCGCAGGGGGGGACCCCGCGAAGTCTCAGGGCCAGGATTCGCGCCGGTATAGCAGATGGGGACCCCGGCGGCGGCCGCGGCCGGGACTCGTAGATCTCCGGCTAGGGGAGGGGGTGCCCCCCCCCCCCGCCCCGCCCCCCCGCACC
>JAPOOQ010000082.1 GCA_026713345.1 Gemmatimonadota bacterium
AAGAGGGTGCCGACCACGGTGGTGTCTCTGATGTCGCCGCGGATGGAGTTGGCATTGCCAGCACCAAGCTGGGCGCGAAATGTGGCGGTCCCCGTCATTTCGCCCACGACTCGGCTGCCCCCATGGAGCGTGTGCTTTCCCCATTTCTTGCTGTACAGCCCCACCGTCGATCCGGTGTACGTCGCGGTGAATCCCCTGGTAGCGTTGCGATTGAGATACGAGTTTGCTGCCCAGCCCCTCCCCGAAATGGCGCGCCCCTCGACGAAAGCGCCGACCGTTCCATTGCGCATCCAGTAGCCGAAACTCAGATAATCCGATTCCCCCTTCCCAGCATGCTCGGGGTAGATGTCGTCAAACGCGAACGTCCGAATAGCGCCGTCGCCCACGAAGTCGGCATCAAACGACTCTGGGGTCCGCTTACGGTTCGATTGGACGAAAGCGCCTCTCACCAAATGGTCTCGCGTGAATTCCGACGCCTGCCGGGCGGCCCGCGTGATCTTCGTGAACGTCTTGCCGGCCTCCTTCCACTCTTGCCTGTCGTCTTGGGCAAGTGCGGCGGTTCCGCTCGCCAAGTTGCCCGCCAAGAGCACGGCCGTCGCCGCGATCAATGTCGTAAGTCTCATCAGTTGTGCCTCCTTTCAAGCAGGACAGTTACCCATGATTGGCGAGTGTCGCCCATCCCCGGCCCCCTTCAATCGAGACGGGGCCGGCACGCCTCTTGCTCGCACTTGAGCACCATGACCTCAGCACCCGGGCGGTTGCGCTTCGCCCTTTTCCGGGCCGCTTGGCTCGTGAAGAACCCGCGCCGCAGGATGTAGAAGATGCGGCGGGTTCGGTGTTCTCGATCACGTTGTCTCGGCAGGTGACCACCAGTAACCTTGCCTGGATGTCCCCGGCCGGGATCGTCACAGATGCCGGCCCGGCGACGTAGTCCGCGCCGGCTCCGCAGCTGTTCCCGGTGGCCTGCGTCGCCGTGCCCGCCGCATAAGTCAGCCCGACTACGACGTCGGAGGTCTGCGCCGAATCGACATTTACCGCTATGTCTAGGGTTGTGCCCTCGGATGCTATGGGAGTACCCGAGCCGAAGGTCACCGTCTGGGCCTTCGCGGGCTCTGCGGCCAGCAGAGCCATCGCCCCGACTGGCAGCGCGAAGACAGGGAGGAGACGGGAGAGGCGGGCGCGCTGGACCGCGAACTCAGGATTGCGCGGGGACTCTGTGGATGTCGAGGGAGATGCAGAGGAGGCGGATCCGTGCGCGCTGGCCAGGCGCCGGGCGCACGTCAAGCCGCTGGGCCGCTGGGCCGCTGGGCCGCTGGGCCGCTGGGCCGCTGGGCCGCTGGGCCGCTGGGCCGCTGGGCCGCTGGGCCGCTAAGAGAATATGTGCCGGAGACATCCGTGTCAAACAGAGTCACCGGCCGGGCGAGAGCGACGGAGCCTGGGGGCGGAACCGCCTCGGGAGCCGTTCCCGCTACCCCGTCCGCACCAGCGGACCACACGCTTCGCGAAAATCGGGTCATTGCACACCTCTCTGACAGTCCAGCGGGACGCGGACACTCGCCCGTCGCGTTGGTTGGATACGCGGCCAATCGACGACTTGTTCACGAAACCGGACGTAGAGCCAAACCAGCTTGATACATCATTCGTGTACAATTAACGTATGGATAATTCTATTTTGTGTACTATTATGGTGTGCGCTTCGGCCGGGCGCCGGGCGCCATGGCGTCGACCCCCCAATGGTGTGCGCTCCGCCACGCCTCCACTCCGACCCACCGGCCACCGCGCCGGGCCGATCCCTATCCTTTTCGCCGGCCGTCCGCCTGTCACGGTTCAACGGAACGGGGGGCCGTTTCTGCGAGGAGGTTTCCGCGCTACACTGGAAGGGTAATCACGAGTGCGGACAGGAGGGTACCAATGGCGCGACTCAAGCACATTGCGATCAGGACCGAAGACGTTCTGAAGACCGCGGCCTTCTACAAGGCGGCGTTCGATCTTGAGGAAGTGGGCAGGGGCCGGTCCGGCGTGTACCTCTCCGACGGCCACGTCAACCTGGCGGTCCTCAACCTCAAGACGCCCGCGTCCCGCGCGGGCGTGGACCACCTGGGCTTCCAGGTGGACGACCTGGAAGGGACTGTGGCGCGCGTCACCGAGCTGGGCGGGCGGCTCACGGAGACGGCTCCGG
>JAPOOQ010000083.1 GCA_026713345.1 Gemmatimonadota bacterium
CACCGCGCCGTTCACGCGGGGGGAAGTGCGGCTGGGTGGTGGGGGCGGCGAGGGGCTCGTGCAGGACAACACCCTGAGCTTCGTGGCCTCTCCCGGAGGGGACCTGCAGGTGGTGGTGGCCGACCCGCTCGGCCCGGGCGACTCCAACCTGTACCTGCGCGGGGCGCTCGACATCGCCGAAGGGGCGGGGTTCGAGACCAGTGTGACCCGGGGCCTGCCCGGCGACAGCGATCTTCCCGGCACCGAGGTGGTGATCCTGAACGGCGGGCCGTTCCCGGGGGGGAGCGAAGGCGACCGGCTGCGCGCGTTCGTCGAAGAGGGCGGTGGGCTGCTCATGGCGCTCGGCGAGCGATCGAGCGTGCCCTCCGTCCACCAGGACTTCCTCCCGGCCACGGTCGGGGCGGTCGCGGACGGGGTCGGGGAGCGCCGCATCGGGTTCGTCGACTACGACCACGCCATCTTCGAGGCCTTCCGCGGTCCCCGCTCGGGCGACTTCTCTCAGGCCGTCTTCTACCGCACGCGCCTGCTGACCGAGACCGATGGCCAGGTACTCGCGCGCTTCGACGACGGCACCCCGGCGCTGGTGGAAGCGCAGCGGGGCCGGGGACGCGTCCTGCTGTGGGCGTCCGGCCTGGACCGCTTCTGGAACAATCTCCCGCTCCAGCCCATCTATCTGCCCCTGGTGCACCGCATCACCCGGCACCTGGGGGGCCGCGGCGAGGTGCTCCCGTGGCACCTGGCCGGTTCGACCGTGAATCTCGCCGGCCTGGCCGAGACGGTGGGTTCCTGGGAGATGCCGGAAGGGGCGGTTGCGATGGAGCCCGGCGGAGGCTCGGTCCCGCTGGATCCGGACAGGCCGCTGCTGGAGCTCGACCGCCGGGGGATCTGGGAAATCAGGCCGCCCGGGCAGCGGCCGGACAATCCACTCGCGCTTGCCGTGAATGTAGACGTGTCCGAGTCGGACCTGTCGAGGATGGATGTCGAGGCGTTCGCCGTTTCGGTCGGGGGCGCGGCGGGGGCGTCGGGAAACGACCCCGCAGGCGCGAGTCCGTCAGCCGCAACGGTGGATGTCCGCGAAGAGGACTACGAGAAGAGCCAGTCCTTCTGGCGCTACCTGCTTGCCGCGGTCTTCCTGCTGATGGCGTCGGAGACGGTGCTGTCCAACGGATTGTCGCGGCACCGGGTCAAAGAAAGAGAAGAGGTGACTGTAGCGGGATGAGCGGGGTGCCGCCGGGGCAGCCACGATAGTGGTCTCTGGCGGATTCCGACCACGCCGGCAATGTTACCCACAGCGAAAAGGGGGGAATATGTCGATATGGCGCAACGCCAAAGCCAGGGAAGATCTGCTCCGCATCGTACGCCGGGTCCGCCGACGCTGGCGGCTGAAGCTCCTGCTGCGCGGGCTCGCCCTGACGCTCGCCGGAGCTTTCCTCACCTTCCTCATCTCGGCATCCACTCTGGAGGCGTTGCGCTTCCAGCCGGAGGCGATCCTTGCGCTGCGGGTGGTGCTCTGGCTGGTGATCGGCTTCTTCATGGTCCGCTCGGTCTTCTGGCCGATGGTCCGCAGGGTGTCCGACGAACGCGTCGCGCTCTACCTCGAGGAGAACGAACCCTCGCTCAAGTCCCAGGTCATGACCGCGGTCGAGTCGGCCAGGGACGGCAAGCTCGAGGACTCGCAACTGCTTCGCGAGGTCGTGAGGCAGGCCGCACGGCAGTGTCGCCGCATCGACTACGGCAAGCGCATCGAGGAGAGCGCGATCCGGCGTTCGGCCCTGGTGCTGGGCGGGCTGGCCCTCGCAGCCGTCCTGCTCCTGTCGTTCGGCCCCGGCTTCCTGCGGCACGGCATGAACGCGCTCTTCTTCCCGGTCCGCACGGCCGAGTCGGTCAACCCCTACAGCGTCGCGCTCGAGCCCGGCGACACGGTCATTTCGCGCTACTCCGACCTCATGATCCGGGCCGTTCCGCACGGCTTCGCTTCCGATGACGTCGTCCTGTTCACGCGCATGGAGGGGGAGAACGGCTACACCGCCCTGCCGATGATCGAGGACGGCACCGGCGGCTACGAGGGCCTCCTCCTCAACGTCGCGGAGGAGACCACCTACTACGTCGAGGCCAACGGCGTCCGCTCCGGCACCTTCACGCTCGGGGTCGCGGACCTCCCGGCGGTGGACCGGCTGGAGATGGTCTACCACTTCCCGAGCTACACCGGCCTGGCGCCGCGCCGCTTCGAGTACGGGGGCGACGTGGCCGCGCTGGCCGGCACCCGGGTCAAGCTCACGGTGACGTCCACCATTCCCGTGCCCACCGCCCGCTTGGTGATGGACCCGGGGGACACGATTCAGATGGAACCCGGACCGGAAGGGACGTTCCTGGCCTCCTTCACCGTCCGCGAAGACGGCTTCTACGGCGTGAAGTTTCCCGCTCTGGGCGGCGTGTGGGTGGCGGGCGCCCCCGACTACCGGATCGATGTGCTCCACGATCAGGGGCCGTCCATCTCCTTCCGCAGGCCCGGGCGCGACATCCAGGTGAGTTCGATCGAGGAGGTCTTCATCGAGGCGCGTGCGGACGACGATCTGGGCGTTGCCGAGATCCTGCTCGTGTACAACGTCAATGGCGGGCCCTCCGACACGCTGCGCATTCACTCTTCGGCGGGCGAGCCGCTCCCCGAGGTCACGGCGGGGCACACCTTCTTCATGGAGGACTACGAGCTCGAGGTCGGGGACCTCGTGGCGTACCACGGGATCGCGCGCGACAACGCGCCGGTGCCCGGCGAGGCGCTGACCGATATCTACTTCCTGCAGGTGCGCCCCTACCGCCGCGACTACCGTGAAAACGAGGGTGGCGGGGGCGGTGGTGGTGGCGGGGGCGGTGGTGGCGGTGGCGACGGCATGGAGCAGGACCTGTCCAACCTGCAGCGGCAGATCATCGCGGCCAGCTTCAATCTGGTGCGGGACCGCGACAGCTATGCGCCCAACAACTGGGACGAGAACGTCGTCAGCATCGCGAACAGCCAGGAGGGACTGCGCGAGCAGGTGGAAACCCTCGCCCAGCGGATCGTGAACCGCGGGATCGCAGGAGCCGACGAGGCCTTCCAGCGGATCGCCGAGGCCCTCCCGATCGCCGTGGAGGCGATGAATGAAGCTGTGGACTCGCTGCGCGCCCTGAGCCCGAGCGGCGCGATCCCGGCCGAGCAGCGCGCGTTGCGCCAGCTCCAGAAGGCCGAGGAGACCTACGAACGCTTCGTCTCGCTGCAGCGCGAGCAGCAGCAGGGCGGGGGTGGGGGCGGCGGTGGCCAGCAGGGTCCCAGCGCGGAGGACCTGGCCGACCTCTTCGAACTCGAGACCGACGCGCTGCAGAACCAGTACGAAACCGTGCAGCGCAGCCAGCAGCAGACCAACGACCAGGAGGTCGACGAGGCGCTGGAGAGGCTGCGCGAGCTGGCCCGCCGCCAGGAGCAGGAGCTGGAGCGCCAGCGCCGCCGGGCCGCGGCCCAGCAGGGCGGGCAGGGGGGCGGGAGTGACGCGGCGCGCGAGCTGGCCGAGGCGGCGGAGGAGGCTGCGCGCGAGCTGGAGCGGTTGGCGCGCGAGACCGGCAACCGGGAACTGGAGGACATCTCGCGGGAGCTGCAGCAGGCGGCCGACGCAATGCGCCGCTCAGCCGCCAACCGTGGGAACGCGGGGGTCGCCGAGGCACAATCGGCGCTGAGGCGGCTGCGCGATGCCCGGGACGAGCTGGAGGACGTGCAGGACGACCGGCTGCAGCGCGACCTGCAGGACGCCCGGCAGCGGACGGATGAGCTGGCCCGGCAGCAGGAGGATGTGCAGGAGCGCATGAGGGAAATGGCCGAGGGGACAAACAACACGGCCGAAGAGCGCTGGGGCGTCATCGAGGAAAAGGAAGAGATGGCCGAGGAGGTGGACGACATTCTGTCGCAGCTCGACCAGATGGCCAGGAGCGCCCGGCGCGATGGCCAGCCTGGGGCCGACGAGCTCGATGAGGCCACCGAAACCATCCGGGACACCCAGCTCAGCCCGCTTCTCCAGTGGTCCCGGGGCCTGGTGGGCCGTCCTGACTACGAGGACTACGTCAAGGGGTTCGAGGATCAGATCGCGCAGGCGCTCCGCTCACTCGGAAACCGGCTCGACGAGGCGGATGAGGCGATGCAGGGAGGTGTCGACCGGGACCAGCGCACCGAGGCGATCGAGGCAACTCAGGACCTGCTCCGCAGCATGGAATCGCAGCAGCGCCGTCTGATGGAAGGCGCGCAGGATCCGGGCCAGCAGGGGGAGCAGGGGGAACAGGGGCAGCAAGGGGAGCAGGGTCAGCAAGGGGAGCAGGGTCAGCAAGGTCAACAGGGGCAGCAGGGGCAACAGGGCCAGCAAGGGCAGCAAGGCCAGCAGGGACAGCAAGGCCAGCAGGGGCAGCAAGGGCAACAGGGTCAGCAGGGCCAGCAAGGCCAACAGGGTGGCGACCAGCAGGGCGGCGAAAACCGGGTGGGCGGCGGTGACAACCGTGGCGGCTACTACGGCGGCAGCTATCGGGATGCCAACTGGCGCTACGGCGGCCTGAGGAACTTCGACCCGGAGGCGATTCGCCAGATGCGGCGCGAGATCCGTGAGCGGACCGGTGAGCTTCGCAATCTGGCGACGCTGATCGAGCAAAGCGGAGCCGACCCGCGGGAGCTGCAGGCGATGCTCGAAGCCATGCGCGCGCTCGACCGCGAAGGCACCTACGCCGATCCTGAAGAGGTGCTCAGACTCCAGAGCCAGCTGGTCGAGGGGTTGAAGCAGCTCGAGTTCCGGCTCCGGCGCGAGTTCGCGCTCGACGAAGAGCAGGATATCCTCCTCTTCCGTTCCGGCGATGTCCCGGAGGAGTACCAGGCCCTCGTGGCGGAGTACTACCGCTCGCTGTCGCGGACCGGCAGCGGAAGGGACGGTAGGTGACGGACGAGGTCCCCAACACCTCCGGCACCCGCGACATCGAGCTCGCGGTCGAGATCGCCGCACCCATTGACGCGGTTTGGCGCGCGATCACCGATGGCGAAGCGGTCGCCAACTGGTTCGCACCCATCGCCTCCGCCCAACCGGGCGAGGGCGGGCACCTCACCGTGTCCTGGGGAGCCGGGGCGGAGTGGACGAGCTGGATCACCGCGTGGGATCCCTGCCGGCACTTGCGCCTCGTCGACCAGCTTCCCGACGAGGCGGGGGAGAACCCGGCGGTGATGGCGCTCGACTACCGGCTGACCGACCTCGGCGACTCCACCCGGCTCGACCTCGTCAACTCGGGCCTGTCCGCGGCGCCCGACTGGGACGACACCTTCCGCATGATGCAAAACGGCTGGCGCTTCTTCCTCTGGAACCTGAAGCACTTTCTGGAGCGCCACCCCGGCGCCCGGCGAACGATGATCAGCCAGCGGCCATGGGTGACGGGCTCGCGCGAGGAGGTGTGGGACCGGATTTTCGGCAAAAAGGGGCTGGTAGACACGATTACGGACGGGCCGTACCCGGGTACGGGGGACCACTTTCGTTGCGTCCTGGACGGCGTAGGGGCGCTTGAGGGGACCATGGTGCTCTGCGATCGGCCTTGGTCCTTCGCCGGCGTGGTATCCTCGCTGAACGACGGCGTTCTTCATGTGGAGATGGAGGGGACGGGGGAACGTTGGAAGATGGGTGTGTGGCTTTCAGCATACGGAGTCGGAGAAGAGCAATGCGAAAAGATCGGTGTTGCCCTCGCGAAGACGGTTTCCAGGGTGTTTCCAGAGGACGGATGACGGAGCCTGCGGTAGGCCCGGAGAACTCGACATCGCAGCGGAGCAATTCCCTGTCGCTCGCAGCCCGTCTGGCCCTTCTCCCCTGCGCCCTCGCGCTCATCGCGGCACCGCAGCCCATCACCGCCCAGGAGGTTGACGAGGACCCCCCCGACCCCCGGCAGGAGGGCCTTCCGCTGGCCCCCGCCCGCACCATCTCCACCAGCTTCACGGAAGGGTCCTGGATGTCCGTGGACGTCAGTCCCGACGGGCAGACGCTGGTCTTCGACTTCCTCGGCGACCTCTACACGCTGCCGATCACCGGCGGGACCGCGGTCCCCCTCACGCAGGGGATGGCGTTCGACGGCCAGCCCCGCTTCAGCCCGGACGGCACGCGCGTGGTTTTCACGTCGGACCGCGGGGGCGGCGAAGGGATCCACATCATTTCGCTCGACAGGACGGACACCGTGCAGGTCACGCGCGGCAAGTCGAGCGCCTACCAGTCGCCTGAGTGGACCCCCGACGGGGACTACGTCATCGCCACCAGGCAGGGGCCCGGGCAGGGCAAGCTGTGGATGTATCATGTGGACGGCGGGTCGGGGATCCAGATCATCGACGAACCCGCATCCAGACGCACAACCGGAGCTGCTTTCGGCGCCGACGACCGCTACATCTGGTACGCCTACCGCAACGGTGGCTGGGAGTACAACTCCGGCATGCGGCAGTACCAGCTGGCCGTCTACGACCGCGAAACCGGCGAGTCGACGACGCGGTCATTCCGCTACGGCGGCGCCTTCCGGCCGGCGCTGAGCCCGGACGGCCGCTGGCTGGTCTACGGATCGCGCCATGTCGCCGACACCGGCCTGCGCATCCGCGATCTGGAGAGCGGGGACGAGCGCTGGCTGGTCTTCCCCGTGCAACGCGACGACCAGGAATCGCTGGCAACCCGCGACGCCTACCCCGGTCTGTCGTTCACCCCGGATTCGCGCGAGGTGGTGGCGTTTTACGGCGGGGGGCTGTGGCGGATCCCGGTCGACGGATCCGAACCCGCGCCGATCCCCTTCCGGGTGGACGTGAACCTGGACATCGGGCCGGAGGTCGACTTCGACTACCGCATCGAGGACACCGAGACCTTCGTGGCCAAG
>JAPOOQ010000084.1 GCA_026713345.1 Gemmatimonadota bacterium
CGCTTCTTCGTCCAGTCCCGCAAGGGACGGTTGTTGTCCGACTACCCCAGGCAGCGGACACGAGAGCACTTCATGACGGTGAGCTTCTGCCGCACGGATGCGGGCGGCATCGAGCTGACGGCGGATGCGTGGCTGGTGCGCGAGAGAAGAGGACCCCGGAACCTGCCTGCCAGGAGCTTCAAGCGATCGTTCCGCACCATCCTGCGATGACGGAGATCAAAGGGGCTTGACCACCTTGCCCACGGTCGCCGCCAGGGCGGTGGCGGCCTTCAGGTACGTCTTGATCCGGTGGAGTCTCTCCCCTGCCCGCTCAAGACCGCGGATACCCCGTTCAAGCTCCGTTTCATTGTCGGCGAGTTGCCGCCGAATCTCCGCGACACCCGCGTTCTCGAGCCGCCGGATGGCCAGGCAGACATCCAGCAGCGCGGTCGCCGCCGACGTGCGCCCGGCCTCGGAGAGATCCTCCACCCCCGCGAGCCATTCAGCCGACATCATGTTCTTCCGCGCCCGGCGCAACTGCGCCAGCGTCTTGCCTCGCACCTCTCCCGGCGTCATCGAATCGCCCTCCCTGCTTCGGCCCCGAGTCGCGATACCAGCTCGACGAACCCCTCGACGGTGGTGGCCAGCTCGGCCGCCCGGGTGGAATCCAGGCGTCCCTCCAGCGCGGCCACGTATGCCTGCCGCAACGAACGGATGGCCTGCTCCGCGGCCCGCGCCGCTTCCACGTCACCCGCGCCTCGCAGGCTCCGCAACCGCCGCGCCGGCCAGGTCCTCGGCAGCCGCGCCGCGCTCACGTACGGCTCCACCACCTCGTCATCCCGGAACCGCGCCGACAGGACCTCCTGGTCCGCGCGGACCTGACGTGCAAGGGCGCTGACCAGGGCTTCCTGCACGGCCAACTCGCGTTCGATGGTCGGTCCGCGGGCTTCGAGCTCACGGCGCAAGGCGGCGGACCGGAACGACGCCACCGCGATATGTGCGGCGGGCTCGATGAGCCCGCTCACCGAGACATCGCCCATGTGGGCCTTCTTGAGCCGTGGCGACAGCTTGCCGAGGGCCGCCGTCAGCCGCTTCGCGGCAGCGCCGATTTCCTTCGGCCCGTCGGGTTTGAGCAGAATGCGTAACGCCAGGAAATACGACTGCAACAGATCGTTGTGGCGCTTGGCTGCGGTATATTCGGTCAGGCGCTCGGTCATCGCCGCGTCGAACTCCCGGAGCCTGTCCCGGCGCTGCTCCGGTGACAGGCCAGCCCGTGCCGCTGCCAACGCACCCGAATCAACGGCCGCCGCCAGCTCGAACGCCTGATCGAGCAACGGCGCCACCTCGCCGGCGTAAGCGACGCCCGCCTCGGCCACCGCCTCGAGCCGCGCGGTATCCGTTGGGGCGGCGCAGCCGGCGGTGATGAGCCCCAAGACGAATACCGGCAACAGGCGGATGCGACGCGGGCAAAAGCGAAGCGCCGGCAAGGCCTTCGTCTGCATGACCGACCTCCTCAAACTCGCGCGGGCGAAACGGCGTCGGGGCCGACGACCGCTCGATGCACGGCTTGTCTACATAGTGAACCGATCGATCCAATCTTGCACAGAATAACCGGAATGTCTAAGGGTGGGTGCCGAAGGACTGAAGGGGGCGATCAGAGCCTACTGGGCAGTCGTTGGCGCCGTGTGCTATCGGCAAATACGTGTAGCCAACGGAGAGATTGCCTCGGATTGACCGTACATCCGCACTTGCTGTAGTGTCTGATCCAAGCGTGGGATCAACTGTCCGGTGCGCATGAGCGGCACACCCTCAACCCGCGCCGGCAAGGAGGAATGAAATGAAAGACGGCCTGCGTTTCGTTGACAGCGACATGCACATACAGGAACCGGGAGATCTTCTGGAGAAGCACCTGGATCCCGAATTCAAGAAGCGCGTGACCTGGGCGGTGGACGGCAAGGGGAAGATCAGCCGCCGCACCTGGACCATCGACGGGCTGCCCACCGGGGCGGATTCGGAGATGCAGCAGCACCGCAAGAAGGCGGCTTCGTCCAAGGCCACGGGACCCATCATGGGGGCGGCCACCGGAGTGTTGTCGGCCTCCCGGATCGCGGACACGGGGCGCCTGGACTTCGCCATCGAGCGGGGATACGACGAGGAAGCCCAGGTCATGGGGATGGAGATGGAGGGCATCGACATCGCCGTGCTCTTCCCCACCGGCGGGCTGGGCCTGCTGGCGCGGGACGACATGGACCCGCACATGTCGCACGCCCTGAGCCGCGCCTACAACGACTGGATCCAC
>JAPOOQ010000085.1 GCA_026713345.1 Gemmatimonadota bacterium
CCCGCCGCGTTGGGATCGGCAGGCGGACGCTGTACAACTGGATCGCGGGCGGGCTGCTTGAGGGTCGGCTGGGCGACCTGAAGGGCGGATACGGTCCACGGCAGCCTCGCGCGTCGAAGCTGGATCCGTTATGATGATATTACACCGTTCGGGTGCCCTCCGGTTCGGGTCGACTTGTCGCGAACCGCCCCGTAATCCAGAGCCCCAGGCAGTGCGGACCCATCCCCGCGACGCAGGATCCGGGTTCAAAATTCCGATGCCGTCACCCCACCCACCAGGACAGGTGAAGAGCCTGTGAAGCCGTCCATCTCGCGGCTCCCATTGGCGTGGTTGCCTTCCGTCGCCGTGTCGGTCGTCTGTCTGTCTGGAGCCCCGGTCGAGTGCCTAGGCCAGACCCAGAGTCCGGTCGGAGGCACGGACCGGGCGGTGCGGACGCTGGACGCCATCTCGGGCGCGCTTCTGCCCGGCGCTCTCGTGTCGTTTCCCGGTCTGGACGAGAGGAGCTTCACCGACAGCCTTGGCGTGGCGCGCGTACCGGCGGGTGCGGGGGAGCCCGTGCGCATCGCCGTGCGGTTGCTCGGCTACGCGGATCTCGATACGGTAATCGTCGTCCCTCGCCAAGGCGGGACTGTGGACCTGCCGCTGCAGCGTTCGGCCATCGTCCTGCCATCACTTACGATCGAAGCGGAACGTGCCGGCACGGACTCGCGTGAGTTGGTCCGGCAGATGTTCGACCGCGAGGTCTCGGTCGGCGCTCTGGGCGTGACGCAGGCGGAGGTCAGCGCGGTGCCGGCGATCGGCGAAGCCGACGTCTTTCGCAGCCTCGAGTCGTTTGCGGGAGTGACGAGCACCACGGACTTCAGTTCGGAGATGTACCTGCGCGGGGGCGACTACGATCAGGTGGCGGTTCTGTTCGAGGGCGCGCCGGTCTTCGGCCCCTACCACATGTTCGGGATGTTCGGGCTGTTCAACGCGGATGCGGTCGAATCAGTCGAGCTCTACAAGGGCGCGATTCCGGCACGGTACGGGGGAGCGCTTTCCGGGGTGCTGGCGGCGCGGCAGCGTGTGGGCGGCTCGTCGGGTCCGCGGTTCAGCGGGGGGCTGAGCATGCTGGGACTGCGTCTTGCCGCAGTGGGGAGCGCTCCGTGGGCCGACGCGCAGTGGATGGCGGCCGGCCGGCGGGCCACGATCTCTCTCTCCACCCTGCCGACGCCCTACTCGTTCCACGACCTGAACCTCGGGGTCCGGCTGCACCCCGGCGAGGAGCACCGCGTGAGCTTATCGCTCCTGGCCACTCAAGACGACTTCGGCTGGGGACTCGGTCTCTTCGGCGATTCGTTCGACTCGAACTGGAGCAATCTCGTCTCTTCGGCCACCTGGTCATGGGTTCGGGGCAACGGACTGACCAGCGACGTGACCGCGTATGCGAGCCGCTACGACGCGATGCTCGGCGTCGGCGCCGACGGGACCGGGCCGGTCACCACGAACCGGGTCGGCGCCGTGGGACTTCGGAGTCAGCTCACCATCCGCGGCAACAGCAGGGGCGCGCGCGTGGGCTTCGTGACGGAGGGCGGGTCCGTGAGGCTTCGGGGCACCGCGCCGGGCGCGTACATCGCGGGCGACGCCGAGTCCCCGTACCTGCACGGTTTCGTGTTTGCGGAACTCGAACAGTGGATCGGCCCCCTGCGGTTGGCCCCGGGGCTCCGCGCGGGGACCCGGAGGGGCGCATCGCGAGCGTTCCTGGAGCCTCGCCTTTCCGCACGGCTCTACCTGGGTCCCTTCGCGGCCAGCGCGAGCCTGGACCGCGGCTACCAGTTCCTCTCCACGGTGCGGGACGATCGCTTCGTCTTTCCGGGGGCGCCGATGTGGTCGGTGCGCGACGGGGAGCAGCCGATCGCGGTGGCCGACGGGGCCAGTGTGGCGCTCGACTACTGGCGGGACGAACGCTGGACGGCCTCGGCCGGCTTCTGGACCCGGCGGTTTCGGGACACGCCGCACTGGCGTCCCGAGTCGGTGCGCGACCTCTCGGCGCTCGAGTATCATGACGGCCAGGCCCACGGATGGGAGCTGTCGCTGCAGAGGCACGCAGGGCCCGTGCGCGGCTGGCTGTCCTACCATTGGGGGAAGGTGGCACTCAAGGACGAGCCCGGAGGCCGCCGGTACTCGCCCAACTGGGACCGCAGGCACGAGTTCGACGCCACCGTGAGCGTACGGGAACTGTTCGGCTTCAGCGCGTCCGTTCGCACCCGGGTCGCGACGGGAAACCCGTTCTGGTTCCCGGCGGGGTCGTACCCCGGATTGACCTACAACCCCACGGCTATCCACCCGGCAGTCAACTCGCCCGACAACCCGCCACGTGGACTGGACTATTCGTATCACGACACGCACATAGTCCTGTCAGATGTGCAGGGGCGGTTGCCGTACTACGGCCGTGTCGATGTCTCGCTGCGGTACGCGTTCCGCTGGTCCGCTTGGCGGATCGAGCCGTTCGCCACTCTTGCCAACATCACGGGACGGGAGAACGTCTACTCGTTCTACCCCATGCTCGCCCGTCCCGAACGTCCTGAAGGCGTGTTGTCTTCGGGGAACTTCTCTCCCAAACTGCAGCTTCCCCCGTTCCCTTTCTTCGGGATCGACTTCAGTTTCTGAATGCGTAATCCGCTTGCGCGCAACGCGTTCCGCATGCTCCTCGCCGCCGCCGCACTGGCGGGGAGCGGTGCGTGCCGCGATGTCATCCGTCTGGGCCCGCCGCCGGTCCTCGACGACCGCCTGATCGTCTATGCGGCCCTGGACGCGGATTCCGCCTGGCACCCCTTGGCCGTGTGGCCTGCGGAGAAGGGCAGACTGCTCACGACGGCTGAGGCCAGACTCTATCGGGCAAGTGCAGGCTCTGCGGATGCCGCGTGGGAGCTTGTCGACGCCACCATAGAGCTTCACGACCGCGATGTCTGTCGGCCCCGCTACCCCTTTGCCGGTGGTTCGCTCTGCCTGCGGTTCGAGGCCGTTCTGGAGCCAGGATCCACCTACCGCGTGGAGGTGGCCAGCGAGGGCCGCGCCACGGCGGCGGGAGAGACCGGAGTCGTGGGCCCGTTCACCGTCGAATCGGCGGCGCTCTCCGGTGGCGAAGAGTCTGCCACCCTTACAGCCGCCTGGACCCCCAGCGTTCTGGCCGAGCGCTATGTGGTGTCGGTGCGCAGGTTCAACGTGCGCCTCATCGGCGGCGAAAGGGGCTGGTTCACCGACAGTGGCGGAACCTCCATCACGACCGGCGTGCCCGGCTCGGCCATCCGCAATGCCCTCGAGCCTCTCACCCTCGATGTCGTCTCGTTCGATGCCAACCTCTGGGCGTACCTGACCACCGGCAGCGGCGGCGACGGCTTTTCGATTCCTCCCGTGCAGAACGTGGAGGGGGGCTTCGGCGTCGTCGGGTCCTTCACGTTTCGGAGCCGGCCGCTCGCGTTTGGCGGTGCCCCTTAGCCCCTCGCGCAGGCCCCCCCGCAGTCGCCGGATGCACCTTCTCGACCCGGGACGCGAAACTGCCGGATCCTCGAACCGCCCGGGCCTGGTCGTGCCAAGCGGTATTTTGGGTAGGTGGCCGACGACGGTGGTTCTCGGAGCGGCAAAGCAGGCCTACGCCAACCAGCTCCCAGGTTGCGCAGTGCGGATCGTTTCCCCCGCGATGCTTTGGAGGAAGTGCTCAGGAAGGAGGCGTTCCCACACCGCCAAGGCGGTGCGCACCAGAGCGAGATACTGATCTTCGTCTCCTCCTTCGATACGCCTCCATGCACTCGGCATATAGCGGACCATGATCGAGAGCGCGTACAGTGTCACGGCGGCAATCGTCCTGTATTCCCGAGCCCTTCCCACCGCTGGCAAGACGAGCGCGCGACTGTTCCCATACGGCGAAGAATGCGTAGGGAGCACCGTGCTCCAGAGGTCATGACCAGCGTGATCGACGCGGGCGCGGAACTTGGTTCCTGCACCCTCGTAGTCTGCCGCTTGTCGGATCTCCGCTAACGGCCAGCCGGCACTCCTGAGCCTCTCCACAGGAACTTCCTCCGAGCGATCAAACAACAGTACATAGGTGCTCCGCACCTTTCCTTGCCGGCGAGCCCCACTCAGGCTTCTCGCGTTGTCGATGCGAACAAGTCTCGAAGCGAGCAGGCCATGTCGGTTGGCACCCTTTCGAGGGCGGCGGCCGATCTGGGCCTCTTCTGCGGATAGCCCGAGGTGTCGTGCTCAAGGGATTCCATCCACTTCGGAAAGAAGCCGCGCGCGAGGACGCCGACTTGCAGATCCGCAAAACCGCCCTCCGGCGTGGGCAACGCATAGAGTCCGTGGCCGAACTTTGTCATGTCTTCCACTTCATCCAAGTCGGTCGGTCCCGAAGGCGAAGCCAGCATCTCGGCCTGGGCAAGCGCCATGGTGCCATAGTAGAG
>JAPOOQ010000086.1 GCA_026713345.1 Gemmatimonadota bacterium
CGGCTACTACAAGAAGGGGACGGGACTGCCCACGGTCTCGATCGGCGAGTCGATCGACCAGGCGCTGTGCTTCGGCTGGATCGATGGGTTGAAGCGGTCGGTGGACGACAAGAGCTACAAGGTCCGTTTCACGCCACGCCGCCGGCGCAGCCACTGGAGCGAGCGCAACCTGAAGCGCATGGAGGCGCTTGTCGCGGCTGGACAGGTCACGGAGGCGGGACTCGCGGCCTACCCGGGCCCGGAGGCACCCCGCGCGTGCCGGCGTCGCCCGGCTATATAGGTCTCTTCCCACGCCGTCCTGGTTTTTTTCCCGATCGGGAAAATTCACAGGACGCCGGGCGTGGACCAACTCCGGTGGTGGGCCTCGCCAGAGGTGGCCTCACCTGCCGCGTGCCACCCACCGCTCCGGCGCAACCGCCCGCTTCCGCTCCTTCGACCGCCGGTTGAACCAGGTCACGGTCAGGAGTACCTCCGCCGCCGCCGCGCCCTCCAGGCTGAACTCCCGGTCCGCCAGCGCCGGGCGAAACGCCTCCTCCACCACGCGGTTCGCCCGTCGGCGCGCGCCGTCGCTCTTCGGCCATGGCATCTCGCCGTGCAGGCGGCCGCGACGGATGAGGTAGACCCTGTCGTCCCCCTCGTAACCCGGCACGGGGTACACCAGGTTCAGCTTCCCGATCTGCCCGCGGAAGCCGGAGAGGTGGTCCCAGAGACTCTCCAACGTCGTCATCCGCTCGTGGAGGCGCCCGGCGTACTCGAAGTCGAGCCGCTCGGAGGCCTCCCTGACCGCCTCCGACAGCTCCGCCAGCGGCCGGCGGCTGCGTGCTTCCAGGAATGCGCGGGCCACGCTCACGCGCCGGTCGTACTCCGCCACCGTACACCGCCCGGCACACGGTGCCAGGCACGTCCCCGTCTCCGCACGGATGCAGAGCGGGGTCCGGCCGCCGCCGAACATCTCGATCTGGTCGCCGAAGTGCGCCGGGGTACCTGACGCGCAGTCCCGCAGTCCCGTCGCCAGCGACAGCTCGTGCACGGCGCGCGCCATCCAGCCGGTCCGCGAGAAGGGTCCGTAGTATCGGGCCCCGTCGCTCACGGGCCGCAACACCGGGATCAGCCGCGGCGCCGGCTCGCGGGTCACCTTGATGAACCCGTACCGGCGGTCGCGCTTGTGCTGCACGTTGTACTCGGGCTGCCACGCGCGGATCAGGTGCATTTCGCGGAAGAGCGAGGCGAATTCGTTGGGGATGTAGTCCCACCTGACCGCCTCGGCCTCCGCGACCATCCGCGCGGTCTTCCCCGTCGCCTCACGGAAGTACGACAGCAGCCGCGTGCGCAGCCGCACCGACTTGCCCACGTAGAGGATGCGCCCGCCCGCGCCGAGCCAGCGGTAGACCCCGGGCCGGTCCTTGGCTCCAGCGCGCACCTCGTCCCGCAGCAACGAGGCCGTCGCCCGCTGCGTGCTGGACGGGGGCGACGGCGCATTCCTCCTCGAGGACCTCGGGCGATTCGACACGGCCATTGCGGGATCAACTTCGCTATTTATTCGGGTTTCGTCAACGAAAGTCCCATTCCGCTATTGCGATGCCCCGCCGCGGGCGCTAATGTCGCCTTCCATGGTCACCCATGGACGGTCGTTCATCATCCGCGATCCGGTGTGGAATTCAATCCGCCTGGACGCGCTCGCGGCGGCGATCATCGACACCCCCGCCTTCCAGCGGCTGCGCTACATTCGCCAGCTCGGCCTGGCCCACCTCGTCTACCCCGGCGCCACCCACACGCGCTTCGATCACGCCCTCGGCGTCTACCACCTCGCCGAGCGCGCCATCCGCATCCTGAAGGCGGGCCCGCCGGTCCCTGCGGAAGTGTGGGAGGGCGCCCGGCTGATCCCCTACGCCGCGCTGCTGCACGACATCGGCCACTACCCGTTCTCCCACGCGATCGAGGAACTCGACCCGGCGACGATCGCCGCGGACCACGAGCAGGCGGGCGCGCGCTTCTTCGAATCGGAGGAGATGAGCGCGGCGCTGGCCCCCCTGGGAGAGAACGCCCACGAGGAGATCTCCCGGATCATAACGGGACGGGGCGAGAACGCTCTGCGCGGACTGGTGAGCGGAAGTCTCGACCTCGACAAGATGGAGTACCTGCGGCGCGACGCCCGTTTCTGCGGCGTACCCTACGGCGAGGTCGACGTGGAGCACCTTCTCCAGGGGCTCGTGCCGCTGGAGGACCCCGCCACCGGAAAGTGGGAAGTGGGCATCCGCGCCAAGGCCATCGGCACGCTCGAATCGCTGCTCTTCGCCAAGTACCAGATGTTCCGGAGCGTCTATTGGCACCACGGAGTGCGCGCCGCCACCGGGTTCTACAAGCGGATCGTCGAGGTAGCCCTGGCAGCCCGGCTGGTGAGCCCGTCCGAACTCATCGGCCCCACCGACGAGCAGCTGCTCCACGAACTGGGCCGGAGGGCGCGCGCCTGCCCCGGCGAGGTGGCCGCCCGGCTGGCGGACCGATGGCTTCCGGCGCTCAGGAACCGGAGGTTGCCGAAGCGGGCGGTCGAAATCCGGGCGTGGCAGCTCGAAGGGCGGGCGCTGCCCGACTGGGTCGGTGGCGAAACCGCCGGGAAGCGCCGCTGGGAGGATGCGCTCGCGGCGGAGCTGGACCTGGAACCCGGCGAGGTCATCCTCGACTTCCCGGTCAAGACGGCCATGTTCCAGCTCGAAGTGCTCGTGGACCGCCCGGGCCGCCCGGTGCGCCGCCTGGGACGGGAAGGCATTCCCGGGCTGATCGACCTGCCGAAGCTTGCGGAGGAACTCTACCGTACTGCACGTGTATTGCGGTTGTTCACCTTCGAGAGACGGCCGCTCGACCCGGATTGGGTCCTGAAACGGCTGGCGGAGGGACCGGGGGCGGGAGGACGGGATCGAGCTGTGCAACCAACCACCCAAGTGGAAACGTCAGACGTTGGAGAGTAATGTTGACAAGCGGCGCACCCAGCCGTACCGTTAACGGCTGTATATATAGCGCGTCCGCCGGATGTTTATCCGGTCAGTAACGGAGAATCGAGAAGAGAAAATGGCCAGGAAGACCAGGCGCGGG
Source organism: Gemmatimonadota bacterium (assembly GCA_026713345.1). GTDB lineage: Bacteria > Gemmatimonadota > Gemmatimonadetes > Longimicrobiales > Gaopeijiaceae > Bin94. The sequence goes on from JAPOOQ010000086.1 coordinate 3,091, forward strand.
AGGAAGCGGGTAAACCCGCTCACCGGGTTCGACGCCAGCCTGGACGAGCAGACCGCGTTGGACCAGTACCTGCGAGATGTCAGCCGCCACGAGCTGATCACCCCCGAAATGGAAAAGATCCTGGGGGCAAAGGCCCAGAAGGGCGACGAAGAGGCGATTCAGGCGCTCGCCAAGGCGAACCTGCGCTTCGTGATCAGCGTGGCGAAAAAGTACCAGAACCGGGGTGTTTCCCTCACGGACCTGATCCAGGAGGGGAACGTGGGACTCGTCACCGCGGCTCGGAAGTTCGATCCCGAGCAGGGAGTGAAGTTCATCTCCTATGCCGTGTGGTGGATCCGGCAGGCCATTCTGGCTTCGCTGGCGAACCACGGCCGCCCGGTGCGTGTGCCGCTCAACCGCGCTTCCGACCTTGCGCGCATCTTCCGCGAGAAGGAGCGGCTCAAGCAGGAACTCGGACGCGACCCGACCAGCGAGGAGCTGGGCAAGGCGACGTTCCTCACGCCGCAGCTCGTGGAGTCGCTGCAGACGCTCAACGCGGCGGAGATCCGCCTGGACGCCCCGATCGGCGACAGCGAGGATTCGCAGCTCGTGGAGCGCTTCATCACCGAAGAGGCCGCCGAGCCCGAGGTGGAGGTCGAGAACCGGCTTCTCACCGAGGCCGTGTCGAACGCGCTCGGAACGCTCGAGCCGCGCGACGCGAAGGTGCTGCGGCTGTACTTCGGCCTCCAGGGCGAGCGCGAGCACACGCTGGAAGAGATCGGCAACCTCCTGGGCGTTACCCGTGAGCGGATTCGCCAGCTCAGGGACCGCGCGCTCCGGCGTCTGCGCGAAGGGGACAAGGGCAAGGCCCTCAAGTCCTTCGCAGCGTA
>JAPOOQ010000087.1 GCA_026713345.1 Gemmatimonadota bacterium
CCGCGCCCCGGAGCAGCCACTGCTGCAGCGTTCGCCATCCGGGGGGCGTGGCGCACACGCCCGCGAGGTGCAGGAGGGAAGCGTGGCCGTACAGGTCCAGGTCGTCGGCGTAGTCGTGGTCGGTGGGTGGCGCGAGGTCGGGGGCTGGCCGCATCTCGGGCCACGAGCGCGCGATGCGGGCGATACCCTCCCGGTTGAAGTCGGCCATGAACTCCGCGCGCCGCATGCGCCGCCGCGCCGCCCGCTGCCGTTCCACGAACACGATGAAGAGCGCCGCGGCGGCGACCAGGAGCAGCCATGCCGGCGTGCCGCGTTCAGCGGCGAAGAGCCACCATGCGCCCGCGACCGAAGCCGTGAAGAGGACGAGGCGGAGCCGGCCGTGAAGTCGAACGACGCCGGCCTGCGCGGTGGCTTCCCGGTCGAAGCGCTCGGCGCGCTCCCGGTAGACGGAACATTGCATGCATGAAGCTAAGCACTTCCATCGTCGCGGCGGCGGGCAGGCTCGATGGTCTCTGTCATTGACATTTATATGGTAAACCCATAATATAATTATGTATAATAGTCATCACAAGCAATCAACGTCATGCAGGTATGGTCACTATATCTTATTACACAGTATATTCCTATGTGTACTATCATATCTGATCAAACACGGATCTCGAAGTGAAACACGGCACCTTCCTGCGGCAGCACCCCGTCTTTACGGCGCGCGATCTGGCCACGCACCTGGCGTCGCGCGGTGCCGTGGGACCCAGAACCCGGGAGGCGTTCCTGGCCTACTACAGAAAGACCAGTCGGCTGGCCCGGATTCGCCGCGGGCTGTATGCCGTGGTTTCGCCCGGGGACGACCCGCAGAGTGAGCCGATCAATCCCTATCTGATTGCCGCCAGACTGACGGAGGACGCCCTGCTCTCCCATCACACTGCCCTCGAATACCACGGACGGGCGCATTCGGTATGGCAACACTTCGTCTACTCCGCATCGCAGCCCCTTCGTCCCGTCACCTTCCAATCGCATCTGTTTCGCGGAGTGAAGTTTCCGCGTCCGCTGCTGGGTTGCGGCAACCAGTTCCACTCGACACTGGAATCGGAGGAGGAGGGTCTGGCGATCCGCGTGACCAGTCTTGAACGGACGCTCGTGGATGTCCTGCACCGACCGGATCTCGCAGGCGGTTGGGAGGAGGTCTGGCGATCGCTGGAGTCGATCGAGTACTTCGATCTGGACGTGGTGGTGGCGTACGCGCTCATGGTGGAAAACGCGACCACCGCGGCGAAGGTGGGGTTCTTTCTGGAACAGCACCGCACCGAGCTGATGGTCGACGAGTGCTACCTCGACCGCCTGCGCCGGCATCGTCCCCGCCAACCTCACTACATGGACCGGGCGCGGCGCCGACCCGGACGGCTCGTGCCCGAATGGAATCTGCTGGTTCCCGACGACGTGCTCGCGAGGTCCTGGGAAGAAGTGTCGTGAGGGCGTCCATCGAGCGGCTCGAGGCAGAGGCGCGAGCCACGGGCTTCAGGGTGGAAATGCTGGAGAAGGTGGTGCGGCTGATGGGTGTGCTTGAGGGCGTGCGCGCTCATCCCTTCCTCAGGGACAGGCTCGCTCTCAAGGGGGGCACGGCACTCAACCTGTTCATCTTCGATCTTCCCAGGCTCTCGGTCGACATCGACTTCAACTACGTCGGGACCGGAGACCGGGAACAAATGATGAATGAGCGGCCCAACGTGGAGCGAGCCCTGGAGGCAGTGTTCAGTCGCGAGAATCTGCAGGTACGGGCGATGCCCACGGAGCATGCGGGCGGCAAGTGGTGGCTGCGCTACGGGAGTACCCGCGGCAGGGGTGGTGCTCTGGAAGTGGACGTCAACTTCATGTACCGTGTACCGCTCTGGCCGCACCGGAGGCTGGACTCGCGCCCCGTGGGACGTTGGCGGGCGAAGGACATCCTTACGATGGACATCCACGAACTTGTCGCCGGGAAGCTCTGCGCGCTGCTGTCCCGCCGGCGCGCCAGGGATCTCTTCGACAGCCACCGGTTGCTGTCGCTCAACGGCCTCGACCCCGCGAACCTGAGGATCGCATTCGTCGTGTACGGCGCGATGAGCCGCAGGGACTGGCGCGAAGTCTCGATCGCAGACGTTGGTTTCGACACTTCGGAACTGGCCAGCCAGCTCCTTCCCGTCCTGAGTCTCGGGGCCTTGAAGAGACCCGCCGAAGAGGCGGCTTATGGCCGGACGCTGATCGAGGGCTGCCGGCGGCTGCTGTCGCTCGTTCTGCCGCTGGCCGACGAAGAGCGCGCCTTTCTGGACCTGCTGCTCGACGGCGGCCGGATCGAACCCTCGCTCCTGACGTGCGACGAGAAGCTGAGGGAGCGGATCCGCAGTCAGCCTCTTCTGCTTTGGAAAGCGAACAACGTCCATCGGTACAAGGGGCTATCGTGAACGACACGTCACCCTTCGCGCCGGACCCTTCCACGGACGAGCCCCCCCGGCTCCACATCGAGGTGGACCCCATGCGTTGCGTGGGCAGCGCCATGTGCGTCGAACTGGCGCCGGGCGTGTTCGCTCTCAACCATTGGCGCCAGTCGGAGGTCGTCGATCCGGAGGGCGACACCCTGGCCGACATACTCGAAGCGGCGGGCAACTGTCCCACCTCGGCGATCACCGTAAGTAACGCAGTGACCGGCGAGATTCTCTTTCCTTGAGCGAACCGATGGACGATTCGAAAACGCTGGGCGGCGGCGGACCCGTGAAGGTCCACGACTTCGCGCGGCGCAAGCGGGCCGGTGAGCCGATCGTGATGATCACCGCCTACGACGCGCTCTTCGCTTTCCTGGTCGACGACGCGGGCGTGGACGCGATCCTGGTGGGCGATTCGGTGGCCACGGTGCTCGGCGGTGAGGAGACCACCCTCTCGGCCACGATCGACCAGATGATCCATCACGGCCGCATGGTCCGGCGCGGATGCGGGCGTGCGCTCGTCGTGGTGGACATGCCCTTCATGAGCTACCAGGTGTCGCCCCGGGACGCGGTAAGGAACGGGGGGCGCATCCTCAAGGAGACGGGCGCGGGCGCGGTCAAGCTGGAGGGCGGGGCCGAGGTCGCGCCCGCGGTCGAGGCGCTGGTGACGGCGGGCGTCCCGGTGATGGGGCATCTCGGGTTCACGCCGCAGTCGGTCCACCAGCTCGGCGGTCCGCGGCAGCAGGCACGGGACCACGGCGCCCTGGAAACGCTCATCCGGGACGCCCGCGCACTCGAGAAGGCGGGCGCCTTCGCAGTCGTGCTGTCGACGATGCCGGGGCGCATCGCGCAGAAGGTCACCCACGTCCTCTCCATCCCCACGATCGGGATCGGCGCGGGCCCGCTCTGCGACGGACAGGTGCTGATGCTGATGGAGATGCTGGGGCTGAGCGGGGGGGACGGAGCCGGCCACTCGAAGCGCTACGCCGAGCTGGGGTCCGAGGTGCGCGAGGCGGTTGCGCGGTTCGCGCAGGAGGTGCGGGGCGGGCTGTTTCCGGGAGCGGAGCCTACCGGGCAGGCCGTGGAATAAGTCCCCGCTGCATGGTGGTGACAGGAGGCAACGGCATGGCATGTTTCTTGCTTCAAGAATGTCGTCACATGAGAAACCGGAGGTGCTCCAGATGAAGCGTGGACCCAGAGATGTCTTGGGAGTATTGATTGCCGTCGGAACCGTGGCTTGCGGTCAGAACGGCCGAGGTTCAGGCGAGCCGGGGAGCGAAGTCCGAGACAGCGCCGGAATCCGGATTATCGAGAACGCTCGACCGTTCGACGGTTCGCGGCTCCCTTGGCGGATCGGGCCGCAACCGGCAGCCTCGTTCCCCATCTATGGCTACCACTACCCGCAACGCCACGTCCCGGAGGACGCCATGCGACTGCGAGACAAGCGAATCGCGATCGTGCATCCCAACGGCTATTCGCTTGCTTACGACATAAGTGGATCTCCCTCGGGGAAGTGGAGTGGACAATACGACCCTGTAGCGACCGAATGGCCCTTGGACCCTGGCCAGAGCGGGGGGCCCGACCGGATGGCTCCGTGGCCGGGCGACTCGATCATCGGCTGGGGTGACTTCCCCCGGGACACGGAATACGGCCCGCGTTACGTAGTTTCCGTCTTTGACGCAATAGGGAACCACGGCCGCTTCTTTGCGCTTTCAAGTGATGACCCGGACTTGCGGGTGGTGGACGGCACAAAGGACGGATTGATCCTGACGGTTTCGGGACACAGGGAAGAGGATTCCATCGCGGTGCAACTCTGGGACCCCGAAGGCAAGCTGCGGAGTTCGTTGGGGACACTTCCTGCCGTCAAGCGGCACGATCTCTACGGAAACGGCCTGGTGTGGTTCGCAACGATCTTCGGGCACGAGCCGGTGCACGCGCCCTGGGGCGAGCTGATCGTCGTCGGGAACACGAACCGGTACGAACTGAGGGCGTACAGGGCGGACGGTTCGCTTGCGCGAATCGTCAGGCGCGAACACGAACTGCGGTCTGTCACTCCAGATGATGTCGAGTGGATTTACGAGAGCGTGGATTCTCGGCAGCGCGAGCGACTCCAATCCGTTCCTGTAGCGGATCACTACCCGGTCTTCGAACGAGTATTGGCCGACGCTTCGGGCCACCTATGGGTCCTGGAATACCCGGTGCCGATGGAGCCGACGGGCGTCGGCGCTCCGGGTTTCCCCTTTTCACCGACAAGGGACCTGGCACACCTGGCTCGGATGGCCGCGCCAGTCCCTCTGCTCTGGACCGTCTTCGATCCTGAGGGCCGGGTGTTGGGTTTCGTCGATACTCCTGCCGGACTCGAAATCGTTGAGATAGGGGAGGACTATATTCTCGGCACCACTGCGGACCACGATCCCAATTTCCCTGGTGGAGAACCCAATATGCAGCTTTTGGAACTCTGGCCGCTCGAGAGATTGGGGGGGCCGAGAAGCGGCAAGTAGCAGGACACGGGGCATGCCCGCCCCTAACGCGCCTTCGCCCCCGCGATCCTCTCCTCGGCCATCCAGTCCGCCGCCCTTGCGGTACTGATGCCCAACTCGTCGGCCATCGCGATCACCTGCAGGGTCTGCTCGTAGATGTTGGCCACTTTGGCGTAGACCGTGAAGTCCTCAGTGGCGCGTCCGTTCACCTCTTCCTGGGAGCGGATCAGGCCACCCCCGTTCACCAGGAAATCGGGTCCGTAGACGATCCCCCGCGCCTTCAGTTCGTCTCCGTGGCGGTCCTCGGCGAGGACGTTGTTGGCCCCCCCGGCGACCGCGGGACACCGCAGCCGCGGGATCGTGTCGTCGTTGAGCACGGCGCCGATCGAGTTCGGTGAAAAGACGTCGCACTCCACATCGTAGATCTCGTCTGGAGCGACGACTTCCGCCCCCAGCTCCGCAGCCGCCTTCGCGAGCACGGGCTCGTAGATGTCGGTCACGGTCAGCCGCGCGCCCGCCTCGTGGCAGAAACGCGCCAGCGCGAAGCCCACGTTCCCGAGCCCCTGGATGGCGATGTGCCGCCCACCGATCGAGTCGCTCCCCGTCGTGGACCTGAGCACCGCCCGGACCCCGCAGCTGACCCCGTATGCGGTCGTCCGCGAAGGGTCGCCCGCGCCGCCGGCGGACTCGTTCACACAGGCCACGTGCCGGGTCGCGCCCCGGATTACGGCCATGTCGTGCGAATTGGTGCCGATGTCCTGTGCGGCTATGTACTCGCCCGCCATCGTGTCGACGAATCTGCCCATGGCGCGCAGCAGCGCCGGGTTCTTGTCCGTCCTGGCGTCGCCGATGACGACGGACTTGCCGCCGCCCAGGTCCACGCCGCAGATCGCGGCCTTGTAGGTCATGCCCCGGGCCAGACGCAGCACGTCGTTCAGCGCCTCCTCCTCGGTGGCGTAGGGCAGCATGCGGATCCCGCCCAGTGCCGGGCCCAGGGCCGTGTCATGTATCGCGATGATCGCTCGGAGTCCCGAGTCGTTGTCGTTGCAAAAGACCAGCTTTTCGTAGTCGTGTTCGCCCATCAGCGGAAACACTGTCATCGTATCGTTGGCCCTCCTTTCCTGAAGTTGAGGTGCGCAGGTCATACCCCGCAGGCGGAAAGATAATCCCATCGGCTTGTGGACGCCCCCCGGCAGTCCGTGGATACGGCATCGACGTGCGCGGGCCGGAAGGTGAACCAGCCTCACGGACGGTGAGGAGCGAAATCGTCGCCTCCGCGTAGGCGGTAGCCAGGATGGTTCCATCCGCACGGACGTCCCAGGTACTTCGGTGCCGTTGGGCCCGCAGCACGAGTTGTGTGCGAAGGATCCGAGGAATTCGGACCGGATCACGTCCGTACCGGACTTCAGCCTGATGCTGTCGGCAGAGGGTCAGCTCTAGGACAACGGTGCCCTGACCACGAACGGCACCTCCAGGTCGTCCTCGATCCAGGTGTAGATGTGCCCGTGCCGGACCACGAGCGGTCCGGCGGCGGCGAACGCGAGACGGACGGAACCCAGATAATCGCCATCTTCGGAAAACAGATCGTAGAACGCGGGGGCACCCTCCGGGGTGACCCTTTGCACCCAGAGACGGTGCTCATCGTCTACGAAGAGCCTTGCGAGCACAGGCTTTGCGTCTGGCATCAGGGCCGCGACCTCTTCCGCTTCACGGCGGAGTTCGGGCCGATTCTCGACAATGCTGTCGACGTAGGCGTTGCGGTCTGCGTCATTCACCGGTTGCTCGGGCAGCCCGACTTCAATGACAACCAGCGTGTCCCCGCCCTCGCTGGTCCGAGCAATGCGGTACGACTGGTTGTGTGCACGCCAGAATCCGCCAGTGGGGTTCACCAAGGTCATCCCGAAGGGTTCGAAGCGGAGGGGGAGAAACCCGAAGGGCACGTCAGGCGTCGAGTATGAGTAGATCCGAAAACGTGATTCGCCGAGGTAGACCGAGTCGATGGTCGCGCTGGACAGGTCGTAGTATTTGTAGTAATGCCGCCCGGTCCACGAAGTCAGTCCCGCCGGGGGTGGAAAGTCCGGTTCGTTGTCCGAATGGGCGATCGCCCTCCAGTAGCGGCCCCGCTCGTCGAACACGCCCGTCCAGATGCTCGTGACGCTCATAACCGGCTTGGTGAACCGCTGAACCTCCACTCCATCGGGGTCCACGCCGAGGATCGTCCACTGTCGGGTGTCGTTGATCCACAGGAGGGAATCTCCCGAGAGGAAGATCCCGTTGGCACCGCCGACCTCGCCCGGTCCCTCACCCTGGCGGATGATTGTTCTCAGGTACTGGCCATCGGAGTCGAAAACGCGGACCTCCACGGCCTGTTGGTCCAGCACATAGATGGTGCCGTCGCTGGCTGCCTGGACCCGAATCTCGCCGAAGGTGAGGTTGGGGTCGGTTCCATCGACGCTGCCGAACTGCAGGTCGACATGCGCTTCAGCGATTTCGGGACCGACCGAGTCGATGGCGGGGAGGTCGGGATATCGTACGAGGATCGCCCCGTTGGGAAGCGTCTCGCGTATTGGTCCGCCCATCGTCGATGGCGATTGGGGTTCGCAGGAGAAAAGGGCGATGATCAGGGTGAGGGCGAGGAGGGTTGATGCCGGGGCGTGAGCACGCTTGGGAACTGAGTGCAACATTGGTTCAGCACTCCTGACCGGAGATTCGCAACAAGTGATGGATCGCTCTAAGGGCGGACGGCAAGCATGGAGCTTGTGCCCTCGAGGCGCAACGCAGGTGTTCGGTCTGAACCATCCCGGTCGATGAAGGAGTCGGCAAGCGCCGAACGGAACGCCGGAAAGGTCTTCGCGAGCGGCGTGGCCTCTGCCGCTTCACGGATCTGCTGGCGTTGGTCCGCTGGCACGTCCGCCCACAACGCGAGTTGCTGCTCGACGTAGTGGTCGCGGTCCCGCGACGTCGTAG
>JAPOOQ010000088.1 GCA_026713345.1 Gemmatimonadota bacterium
CCGGACTGCGGCAGCGACGTGCGAATACTGCGGACGGCGGAGCGACGCGAACCTCCATCAACGACCATTCGAGGAAAGTGCCGCCTCGTTCAGGCCGGGCCCGACGGATTGATCTGGTCCTCCCTCGGTCGAGCTGGCGAGCATGACCTTGGTCCCATACCTCACTCCACGAGCACGCCCACGAACCTCGATGTCCTTCTGGATGCGATGAGTCTTATCGGACGGGGATCGATGCTACAGGCGAGGCGTCTAGTCAACCCGATGTCCCCCGACGCCGAGACGTGGATCGCGGACAATGCTATCCGTCTGTTCGAGTCGCTCGGACACCTGGAGATCGAGCGCGATCCCCAAACCAGCCAGCCGGTGGCGTGGTTCATCACCCCTCCGGCCCTCACCCCGCTGGCGGAGCCCGGACAGTGGGCCCTGAGCGGATTCCGCTCGCAGGCGTGGCTCGAGCAGTTGCGCGAGAGAGCTGAGATGCTCGGATGCGCTCCGGTCGTCGAACGCTCGGGGACGATGACCACCGTGCGAGTGACGGCCGACTCCGCAGTTCGAATCGAAGTGCTGCATCACCGGTTCAGCGACTCGGCCGGGATTCCCCTCAGACTCTGCAGGGAGGAGTTCTCCCGCGCCCTGGTCATGAAGCTCCCGACGCACCTCGACTCAGCGACGCGCTTGCCCCGGGCACCCCAGCCCTCGGTATCGGCCCCAGCGTACGAAGCGACTCGCGGACGGTGGGACACCGACGGGCGGACGCGGTCGGCGTTACGTCGAGTCAGTGAGTTTCCGCGTCGCTACGTCATCGAGCACGCCGGATCGCACCGATACGTCGATGTTCGGGCAGGCAAGTACCTCGCAGCCGCCAAGGCGAGCGTGAGCTACCTTCGATACGACGAGGAGCGCAAGATTCTTACCGTTCCGGAGCGTGCCGAGTTGCCGTCGCTGTTCGAGCGGGTCGCCGTCATGTGTAGTGGTGAGATGCCTCGGAGGGGTGACGGCTCGGTGCAGTACGTCTCCGTGCCAGGAGACGTGGCCCTGCGCCTGGCCGAGAAGCTAGGAATGAGGCTGGAGCGACCGGAATGACTCAGAATCCCATCGAGACATACGAGGCCATCACGAGCACGTTCGTTCGATACTACGAGACGGCCTTCGGCTTGCGCGATCAGCGGATGGTGGACGAGAGGCGAGCGCTGCTCAACGAACCGCAAAGGATCTTCACCGAGCCACTGCTGGAACCACAGTTCCCACTGGAAGGAGCCGAGCTGCTCGAGCAGGTCTGCGCGGAAGTGGGATTGGGTCCCTGGGTCGCCGCCGAGCTAGAACGGCTCTTGAGTCCTGTCGTCGGCCCATGGCGCCTCTACGAACATCAGGCTGGGGCCCTCCGCGCTTCACTCGCGGGAAACGGTGTGCCCCACAACGTCGCGGTGACGACGGGCACCGGTTCGGGAAAGACCGAGGCTTTCCTACTCCCGATCTTCGCTCGGTTGCTTCGTGAATCGGAGGGGTGGGCCCCAGCGCGACCGCTACACCCCTGGTGGAGCGCGGACCATGCGGGCGAAGAGTGGCGAGCGAGTCGGCACGCCACGGAACGGACGCCTGCCGTTCGCGCACTGGTCCTCTATCCCACGAACGCGCTGGTGGAGGATCAGGTTGCCAGGCTTCGCCGCGCGCTCGACCGAGTGTCGAGATACCAGCACGATCGGGTTCCCGTTCTCTTCTTCGGTCGATACACAGGCTCGACTCCAGG
>JAPOOQ010000089.1 GCA_026713345.1 Gemmatimonadota bacterium
CCCTCGATGAAGGTGGGCTCCCCTTCCGGGATGGGCCCGATCCAGCTGAAGGCGACGGTTCCGTGCCGGTCGATCAGCACCGATGTGGGGAGGCCCCGTGCGAGGAAGACATCGCGCGATGCGGCTTCGGGGTCGAGCGCGATGTCGTATTCGACGCCGAACTCCTCGACGAAGTGGACCACTGCCACCGAATCGCCCGCGAGGTCGACCGAGACGCCGAGGATGCGCAGGCCGTCATCGCGGTAGCGCTCGTAGACGGACTGGAGGTAGGGCGTCTCCGTCCGGCAGGGATGGCACCAGGTGGCCCACAGGTTGACGAGCAGCGTCTCGCCAAGGTAGTCGGAGAGCGCGACGGGTGATCCGTCTTCCAGCGAGATGGCGGTGAAATGCGGAGCCGGGTCGCCGCGCTGCAGGGTGGGCCCCTCGGAGGGGATGCAGGACGACAGCGCGGCGGTGGTCGCCGTGAAGAGGGGGAGGAGGGGGGGGCGGGGCCGGGGCATCGCGCCTTGGTTCACCTTTCCGGAGGGGTGATGAACTCGGTGGTGAGCGGCCCCACGCCGTGGACCTGGATGACCGTTTCTTCCTCGGCCCACATGTAGGCCGGTACGCCCGCGGCGATCGCAATGTAGCTGCCGGGGCCGTAGGCGGTCGCGTCCTCCTTGTCCATTGTTTCGCCCAGGCCGATGAAAAAACGACCCGAGAGGACCGTCAGGTGCTCCGTGTTGGGGTGGGTGTGAGGGCGGATTTCGAACCCGGGCTGGACCTCCAGACGGAAGACGAAGGGTTCGCCCTCCGTGGTCATGTCGCCGTAGAGCGCGACGAAGCGGGCGCCGTTGTCCGGCTCCCCCCACGGGATGGCGTCGCCCGGGTGGAACACATTGCCGGGTGTGACCTGGGCGTGGGCGCGCGGGGCGCTGCCGAGGGCTGACAGGGCGAGAATCGTGGTGGCGGTGGCGATGGTGGTATTCATGTGGGTGCGGGATGGGGTTGAGGGGAACGGTCGACGGGCTTGCCGACAACCCGATAATGGTCTTTGCTTGGGCGAGGCCATGGCAAGGGGGGAACCCGGGAGACGGCTCGAACCCTTGCCGGCCAACCGGGTCAGCACGATGCTTACCCCCGTCACCTTCCAACAGGAGACGCGACTTTGAAGAAGTCATCGGGGGGCAGTGGGTTCGGAGCGGAGCAGGCGACCATCGGGTCGGCGCGGACAGCGTTCCTTGTCGCCGCTGTGTTTCTTTTCCTCATTCCCGCTTCCGGGGCGGGTCAATGGCGGAATCGGTACCCGCAGGTCAGCGGCTACGGTCATCACGTCTACCTGGAAGGGTACGAACTTCCCCTCCTCTCCAACGGACCGATCGACCCGGCTCCGTCCCCCGACGGCCGCGTGGTCGCCTTCTCGGCCCGCGGCTGGATCTGGCTGCTGGACCTCGACACGGGCACCGCGCGGCGCCTCACCACCGGGCCCGGCATGGATTCCCGCCCCACCTGGCACCCCTCGGGCGACCGGCTGGCGTTCGTTCGCGACAACGACCACGACACGCGCATCGTCATCGCCGACGCGGCCTCCGGCGTGGAGATCCGCACGATCGACACACCCGCACTCGACCTCGACCCCGCTTTCTCCCCAGACGGCAACACCCTCTACTACACCTCGGGGCAGGCCGGCACCCTGGACGTGTGGGCCCTCGACCTCGCCACGGGGGAATCGACGCCCGTCACTTCTGAATTCGGGATTGAACTCAAGCCGCAACCCCTTGCGGACGGCGCGCTTCTGCTGCTCGCCAAGAGGGGCGGCGACCGCGTGGAACTGCGGTCCCGGGGCGGCGAACCGCGCGTTGGCGAAGAGCCTGGCAACGAGGCGCTCCTCGGCGCAGGCCGCGTTCTCCTCGCCGGCAACATCGCGTCGATGGCCAGGCCGGCCGTTTCGCCCGGTGGCGCCAGCATTGCCGTGAACTGGCCCACCGACGACGGATGGGACCTGCGTGTGCACGACATCGCCCAGCCCGGCGCTTCGGTGTTGCTGACCGGCGGCGGACTGCCGCTCACCCCCGCGTGGAGTCCCGACGGGCAATGGATCTATTACTCCGAGGCGGACGACCGCGAGGTCATGCAACTCAAGCGGATCCGCGCGGCGGGCGGGGCGGTGCATGATGTGGAGATCCGGGCGTGGCAATGGGGACATGGGACGGCACGCTTGCGGATCCGCACCCGTCTGGCGCCCAGCGGTTCGACATCCGGGGCGATTGACGCCGGTTCACTCGCACCCGCGCGAGTGAGCGTGCTGGGCCCGCGTGGACATCCCGCAGTCCCGGACCAGGGCGCGGCTCACTTCGACGGAGCCAGCGGCAGGGTCTTCTTCTACAGCCCGGGTCTGATCGAGGTCACGGTCCCCGCGGGGGACGTCACCGTGTCGGCGGTGCAGGGACTCGCCACTCCGGAAGCGACCGCCACCGTGACGGCGGCGGCCGGAAGCATCACGGACGCCACCCTCGAGTTGACGCCGGTCTGGGACGCGCGGGCTGCGGGATGGGCCTCCGGAGATCACCACTTCCACCTCAACTACGGCGGGCCGTACGACCTGGACCCGGAGGATCTGGTGCCGAAGATGGAGGGCGAGGCGCTGGACTTCGCGACCCCGCTACTCGCCAACCTGCACAACCGCTACGAGGACCAGGATCTCTGGGGCTGGGAGAAAGCGGACGCGCCGCCCTTCATCCGTTTCGGGCAGGAGATCCGCTCGCACTTTCTCGGTCACATGGGACTGTTGGAGATTCCAGAGTTCCACTGGCCATGGGTGTGGGGGCCGGGCTACGAGGTCTACGGAACGGACGACCGGACCAACGCCGAAGTGCTGGACTACGCGCATCGCCATGGCGGATTGGGATACTATGTCCACCCCGTCTCGGTGCCCGACCCGTTTGCGGAAGGGGGAGGCGGGGGCGTGCCGGTCGAACTTGTGGCTGACGCCGTCCTGGGCGATGTGGACGCCCTCGAAATCATGTGTCTGTGGAGCAGCTTCGAGGGGACCGCGGCCCTGTGGCACCGCTTCCTCAACCTCGGGGTGACAATCGCGCCGTCTGCCGGGACCGATGTGATGCTCAACCTCTACCGCACCATGGCGGTCGGGACGACGCGCGTGTACGTCCACACCGGGGACCGCCTGAACTGGCCTGTCTACCTGGACGGGTTGCGCGCGGGCCGATCCTTCGTGACCAACGGGCCGTTTCTGGACTTTCGGGTCGGCCCGGAACCCGTCGGTGCCGGCGTCCGCCCCGGCGGCGTAGTCCCCCCCGGCCCCTCTACCTGGACCCTCGATCTCGCGACCGCCACCGAGGTCGACACGGTGGATATCATCGTGAACGGCCGCGTGGTCGAGTCCCATCCAGCTATTGCTTCGCCCGGCCACCGCACCCTCACCGGCGAGATCGAGCTCCCCCAGGGCGGCTGGATCGCGGCCCGTGCCCGCGGCGGCCGTACGCGCTGGCCCTCGATGGACACCTCACCCTACGCCCACACCGCGCCCATCTGGATCGGCGCGCGCGGCAGCACCGACGCCGCCGCACGGCAGGAATCCGCCGCGGAACTCCGCGACATCCTTGCGGCCTCGATCGCCCGGCTGCGCATCGGGTACTTCGGCCTGGAAATCCCCCGTCTGGAGGCCCACTTCGCGGCGGCGATGGCCCGGCTCGACTCCCTCGCCGAGGCGGCGCCGCCTGGCCCGCACTCCCGTTCCCACCCCCACTGACCCCCCCCCGATGCCCGAAACACTACTACTACACCGCGGCGCCGCCCCCCCCCTCCCCCCCCCCCCCCTCCGCCGCCCCAGCGC
>JAPOOQ010000090.1 GCA_026713345.1 Gemmatimonadota bacterium
ACCTCCTCCGCGCCCGCGACCTCGTCGCCAACGCCCGCCGCGTCGTCGCGCTCACCGGCGCCGGCATCTCCGCCGAGTCCGGCGTGCCGACCTTCCGCGACGCCGGCGGCCTCTGGCGCAACTACCGCCCCGAAGAGCTCGCCACGATCGGGGCGTTCGAGCGCGACCCGCAGACGGTGTGGGAGTGGTACGAATGGCGGCGCAGCTTCCTGGCCACCTGCGACCCCAATGAGGGGCACCGCGCGCTGGCCCGGTTCTTCCTTGCGCGCGGCGCGGAGGGGATCGTGACGCAGAACGTCGATGGGCTCCACACCCGGGCGGCGCTCGATGAGGCGGGGGACGGGCCCGCCGACGCCGCGCTCCCGATCGAGATCCACGGCGCGATCGCGCGTGACCGGTGCAACGCGTGCGGGCTTCGCGCGGAGGCCGAGCCGTTGGGCGACGCCCCGCCCCGCTGCGCCGACTGCGGCGGGATGCGCCGGCCCGATGTGGTGCTCTTCGGCGAGATGCTCGACAGCGCGCTGCTGGAACGCGCCCGGAACATGGCTGCCGGCGCCGATCTCTGCCTTGTGATCGGCACCAGCGCGGTGGTCCAACCGGCTGCGGCGATCCCGCTGGCCACGCTGCACGCGGGCGGTCGCATCATCGAGGTCAACCCGCAGGCGACCGATCTGACCCGCGCGGCCGAGGTGGCGCTGAGGGGGGCGGCGGGGGAGGTTCTGCCGGAGTTGCTGGCGTGATGACGGGCGCGTCGCGTAGTGTGGGTCCCATGTGGATCATCGTTCTTACGGCTGCCACGATCGGCTGCGCCCACAATCGCGCAGAAACAGCGGCGACGGCGCAGGGCGCGGGACCGGACACGTCGGCCGCCACCACCTCCCAGCAGCGCGTCCTCTTCATCTCGGGCGGCGCCGACGCCCGAGGCACGCCCCATCTCGATCCCGCGTTCGTGCTGGACGCGCAACCTTCGGCGCCCAAGGGCGAGGGCCGCCACCGGATCACGGGTCGCGACACCGACGGCGTCGAGCTGTTCTCGCTGCGATTCGAGATGCCCGTGATCGCCGACGGGGACGGGAGTGGGTCTTTCCTCTTCGCGGTTCCGGTTCAGGAAGGATGGGCGAGCCGGCTGGCGAGCATCACCCTCGACGGGCCCGGCGGGTCGTCCACCCTGGACAGGAGCACCGACCGGCCGATGGCGATACTTCGCGACCCCGTGAGCGGCCAGGTACGGCAAATCACGCGCGACCTGCCGCCCGGGCCCGCGGGACGCGAGGCTGCCGAGGCGTTAGCGGCCGAGACCGGCTTCGAGCTGATCTTCAGCCGCGGGATTCCCGATTCGGCGGACTGGAGGCGGTGAGCATGCGTCGATCATAACAAACGACCACTTCGATTGCCATCACTGGAACGTCCGGTAGCTTGCCCCGGTATTGTGTAGAGTCCAGGGATGACGCTTGAAGTCGTCCGCCACGCCAGAGAAGGAGTGAAGATGAACCCCGTCCGGAACCGATCGTCAGCAGACCCAGGCAAGCTACCCCCCTCATTTGCCGCCATTCTTGTTCGGCCATTTCGCTTTTCCGCCCTGTTCCCGATGGCCGGTGGACGCTCACGTGCTTTCCTCCACGGAGTTCTTGTGGCCGCAGCCCTCCTCCCGTCGGCAGTCCAGGCCCAGGAGGTGCCCGTCATCCCCGGCCCGAGCGACACCGTCTACGAGGTGGGGCTCGCCGATGGCTCAGTGATCATCGGACGCATTACGGAGGTCGATTCGGAGCGGGTCGTGATCACCACGGTGGGCGGGGGCACGCTGGAGATCGCCCGGACCGAGGTCCGATTGCTCCGACCGGCTACGGGGCGGGTGGTAGACGGCCAGTACTGGAACCCGGACCCGGCTGACACCCGGCTGTACTTCACGGCAACCGGCCGCACCCTGGACGCCGGCGAGGCGTACATTGGCACCTACATCATCATTCTGCCCTTCGCCGCGGTCGGGGTCACCGACCGTATCATGATCTATGGAGGGGCGCCCCTTACCGTGGGGGAGTTCCAGCCGTACTACCTCGGGTCAAAGGTGCAGGTTGTCCGGAAGCCTGGAGTGCAGGCGTCGATCGGAACGCTCGCCTTCGTCTACGACGACGATGTGGCGGGGATCGCCTTTGGCGTGGGCACGTTCGGCAGCGAGGACCGGGCCATCTCCGCGGGTCTCGGCTACTTCTATTCGGGAGACGACGTCGTGAACGAGCCGGCCTTCATGCTCGGCGGCGAATCCCGGGTCAGTCGTCGGATGAAGCTCATTTCGGAGAACTACATCCTTCCCGATGCCGTGGGCGTGCTCTTCTCCGGAGGGGTCCGCATCATCGGCGACCGCTTCTCCGCCGAGATCGGCGTCTTTGGCGGAGCAGCGGACGGGGAAGCGAACTGCTGTTTTCCGCTCGTCAACTTCAACTACACGTTCGGGCGATAGAGAGGCGACCCTCACCCCACGCCCGCGTACCGCACCCCCGTCAGCTCCGCCATCTCCCGCTTCCAGGTGGTGAGATCCCGGGGGGTGAACCCGTTCAAGTGATCGTGGCCGCAGGCGCGCGCCAGGATCTTCATCAGCTCCACCGTGGCATTCAGGTAGTTGGCGAGCTGCTGCGCTGACGCGTACACCTGGAGCCGGGCCCTGAGATCCTCCTTCTGCGTGGCGATCCCGACAGGGCAGTTGTTCGTGTGACAGGCGCGCATGCCCAGGCAGCCGATCGCCTGGATGGCGGAGTTCGCGATGGCCACGCCGTCGGCGCCGAGCGCCATCGCCTTGACGAAGTCGGACTCGGTGCGCAGCCCGCCCGTGATGATGAGGGTGACGTCGCGTCCCGCCCCGCGCGCGTCGAGGTGATGGCGGGCGCGGGCCAGCGCGGCCATGGTCGGGACGGAGATGTTGTTCTTGAAGATTTCGGGGGCCGCGCCGGTCGCCCCGCCGCGCCCGTCCAGGATGATATAGTCGACGCCCACTTCGAGCGCGAAGTCAAGGTCGTCCTCGATGTGCTGGGCCGACATCTTGAAGCCGATGGGGATGCCGCCGGTCCGGGCGCGCACCTCGTCGGCGAAGGAGCGGAAATCGTCGGCGGTCACCAGGTCCGGGAATCGTGACGGGCTGATCGCGGGGGTGCCGGGTTCGAGACCGCGCACCTGGGCGATCTTGCCCGTCACCTTGGTGCCGGGAAGGTGTCCCCCCGTGCCGGTCTTCGCCCCCTGTCCCCCCTTGAAGTGGAAGGCCTGGGACAGGCACGCCTTCTCCGTCGACCACCCGAACTTCGCGGACGCCAGCTCGTAGAAGTAGCGCGAGTTGCCCTGCTGTTCCTCCGGCAGCATGCCGCCTTCGCCCGAGCAGATTCCGGTGCCGGCCATCTCCGCCCCCCTGGCGAGCGCTAGCTTGGCCTCCTCGCTCAGGGCGCCGAAGCTCATGTCGCTCACGAAGACGGGGATTTCGAGGCGGAGCGGCCGCTTCGCCCGGGGGCCGATGACCAGCTCCGTGCCCACGGAGTCGTCGTCCGCGAGGGGGCGCGTGGCGAGCTGGCCGGTCAGGATCTGGATGTCGTCCCAGCGCGGAAGTTCGGTGAGCGGCACGCCCATGGCGGTCACGACTCCGTGATGGCCGACCTTCTCCAGACCGTTGCGCGCGAGTTCCTGGATGTAGTGGTTGTGGGGCTCCTCGGGGGCGCCGTGCACATCGGCATAGAGACCCAGATACTCGTCGCGGTTGTAGGCCTGAGGGAACTCGTCGTGCCACGCGGCTACCTCGGCTTCGTCCACGAAGACCGCGTCCGCGTCGGTGTCGATCCACGCGCCGAACTTGTGGAGCGCCTCTGCCGGATTGTAGGAGCTGACGCCGGTGTCGTAGCGGTAGTCCCAGTTGTGGACGCCGCAGATAAGGTCGTCCCCGCGGATGTGGCCGTCGGAGAGGAGTGCGCCGCGGTGCAGGCAGCGGCCGAAGAGCACCGAGACCCGGTCGTCGTAGCGGATGACGACGAGGTCCACGTTGGCGACCAGGGCGTAGGCGGGGCGGCGGTCTTCGAGTTGGCTCCAGGTGGCGACTTTGGTGGCAGCCCTTGTGGCGGATTGCGTGGTCATGGGGGCGTGGGGGGTTGGGGGGATCGGTTCACCCTGACTGGTAGTACCGGATGGAACGAATCGTTCCAGGTTCCGGTACGAGCGAGATGGATGCGGGCGGGGATCGCGGCGAAATCCCCATGATGATAGGTTGCGATGTTTATTTCCACCAACCCCGATGGAGGTGTTCCCATTCCCTATCCGGTCGCCGAAGCCGTGGTGATCGCGCTGGCCGTCTACGGCGCGGCCGGGGCGGTTTTCGCCATTCCGTTCGCGCTGAGGGGCGCGGGCGCCATCGATCCCGCCGCGAAGGGGGGGACCTGGGGGTTTCGCGTCCTGACCTTACCCGCGGTGGTGGCGCTGTGGCCCCTCATGCTCGTGAAGTGGCGGCGCGCCAGGGCGAGGGAGCGGACGTGAGGAGCGGTCACCGCTCGGCCCACCTGTGGGTGGTGCTCGTGTGCGCGATCCTCGCCGCCTGCGTCCTCCTCTACGGGTGGATGGCGCGTGCGGGCCGCCCGGAGCCGGAGCCGTTGGCGACGGCTGGTGCGGCGGCCGCCGAAGCCGGATGGAGCCACGGCCCGGCCACGTACCCGGAGACCGCGCAGGGGGCCCGCTCGTGAGCCACGTCTACCAGGCGGTGGGCTGGTCGCCCCAGAAGAGGAAGTACGACCTGCTCATCGCGCTCTGCATGGTGGTGTACCTGGGCGCCTTCACGGCCATCACCCTGGCCACCCAGCCGTACATCACCATTGAGACGCTGATACTGAGGGCAACCGGCAGCCTCGCTTTCGTGATGCTCTCGTTCATCCTGCTGATCGGCCCCCTGGCGCGCATGTCGCCGCGCTTTCTCCCGGTCCTGTACAACCGCCGCCACCTGGGCGTGGCCACCTTTCTGGTCGCGCTCGTGCACGGGGCCTTCGCGACCCTGCAGTTCCACGCGCTGGGCGAGGTCAAC
>JAPOOQ010000091.1 GCA_026713345.1 Gemmatimonadota bacterium
AACGACGATGAGCACACTGTACAGCAAGGCGACATCCAACGGCCGCAAGGCGTCCATCATGCTGGAGGAATCCGGGCTCGACTACCGGGTCCGGCCCATGGACCTGGATACAGGGGAACAGAAAGAAGACTGGTACCTGGCCATCAACCCCAACGGCCGGATCCCCTGCATCGTGGATGACGACGGTCCCGATGGCGAGTCCGTCACCGTGTTCGAGTCAGGGGCGATTCTGATCTATCTCGCGGAAAAGTCGGAGCGGCTCCTGCCCGAAGACCCGGCCGCCCGCATGGAGGCCCTGAACTGGCTGTTCTTCGCCTCCGGCCACATCACCCACACGGGCCTCGGCGTGCACTGGCAGATCCGCCGCCGCGACGCCGGCGAGGAACACGCCCACCTGGATGTCTGGCAAACCGAGAACAACCGCGTCTACGGAGTGCTCAACCGCGGGCTGGAAAGCCGGGAGTATCTCGCGGGCGACTACTCCATCGCCGACGTGTCGGCCTACCCCTGGATCTACCGCTGGGAAATGCAGGAGATCGACCTCGACCGCTACCCCAACGTGCGCGAGTGGCTGGCCCGCGTGGGCGCGCGGCCGGCGGTGCAGCGGGGGTTGCAGATACCGCCGAGGGATGACGGGCTATGATGGCCTGGCGGGTTGGGAATGGCGACGCTTTCCGAGTCGCTCAAGTCCCAAATGGATTGACGATCGTCACTGCTTCGATCTGTTGCCCGTGGGTCAGATCCTCGGTGTAGAGGGTTTCACAGCCGGCCTCGACGGCAGCAGCGACAATGAGCGAGTCGTAGAAGCTGAAACCGTAGCGGAACCGGATCTCCAGCGATTTCTGGTACAGACGAATATCAGGCTGAACGTGGTATAAAGGGGCCAGAACATCGACCATGTACCTGCGCATCTCCTCTTCGGTCAGCGGCACTTCAGCCTTGCGGATAGCTGTATTGAGGCACTCCTGTACGACCTGAAAACTGATGCATGCCGTTTGGGTGTCGATCCCGCGTTCGATCAAATCGTCGGCGATATCGGCCTTGCGCGCGTCGAGACGCTCTAACTGGTAGACAAAGACGTTGGTATCGATGAAGATTTCAGCGTTCATTCATCTCTTCTCGCGTCAGCTTGCGTCCGACGCGCAGCTTTCCCTGGAGTGCGCGAACTGTCCGCATGGCTTGGGCGGCCTGTCTTTCCCGCCCGACGTAGTCGGCAAGCCACAGCCGAAACTGCGCGTTTAACGTCGTATGCTGCGTCGCGGCCCGGCGACGCGCCGCTTCGATCAAGTTCTCGTCGGCGCTCAAGGTAATGTTCCGCATGATTGACTCCATGGACCAACTGAACCGCCAGGTAACACGAATATAGTGTACACGAAACCAGTGTCGCCTACAATCCTTCTCCGCCGGACACAGACCTGAGAGGGTTCCGCTTCCCTACCCGAACAGCCGCATCAACGCATCCACGGAGGCCCGGGTGTCGGCGAAGTCCGGCAGGAGGGCGTCGGGTTGCAGCTTCCGGAGCTCTTCCAGGGGGTGGTAGCGGCCAGTGGCGACGAGGAGGCACTTCATGCCGTTGGTTCTGGCGGCTTCGAGGTCCCGGGGGGTGTCGCCGACGATGACGCAGTGGCGAGGCTCCACCGGCAGATTCAGGTGGCGGCTCCAGCGTTCCATGGCGATGCTGGGGAGGTCGTTGCGCACGGCGGAGTCGCTGCCGAAGGCGCCGGGGCCGACGTGCTCGCCGACGCCGGCGGCCTGGAGTTTGAGCCGGGCGGTGACCTCCATGTTGCCGGTGACGACGCCCAGGTGAAGGCCCGGCAGGCCGGCGAGCTCGCGCACCAGTTCGGGGACGCCGGGCA
>JAPOOQ010000092.1 GCA_026713345.1 Gemmatimonadota bacterium
ACTCTCCACCGCCTACGCGCTCTCGAAACGCGCTTCGGGACCGGGCCGGGGCGCCACGCGTCCGGCATCTTCATGCTGACGCGCCTTCTCGCCGACCCGGGCCGCCTCTTCGCCTCCGCGCTCCCCCTCGCGCTCATCACGGGGTGGTCCTACCCGGTCTCGATCCTCGTGATCGGCGCGTTCACCCTCGTCTACACATACTTCGGCGGCATCAAGGCGGTCGTCTGGGTGGACGCCGTGCAGATGCTCCTCTACGTCGGCGGTGGCCTGATCGCGCTGCTCCTCCTGCAGGGTGCGGTGGACGGCGGTTGGCCGGCGATCCTTGAGCGCGCCGGGGAGGCCGGCAAGCTCCAGGTGCTCGACTTCTCCACCTCGCCCGCGGTCGCCTACACCTTCTGGGCGGGACTCATAGGCGGGGGATTCCTGTCGATGGCGTCGCACGGAACCGACCAGCTCATCGTGCAGCGGCTCCTGACCTGCCGCGACGTGCGCCAGAGCCAGCGCGCGCTCATCGGCAGCGGATTCGCGGTGATCGTGCAGTTCGCGCTCTTCCTCTTCGTCGGCCTCGGCCTGTGGGCGTTCTTCGAAGGACGCGCCTTCGACAGCTCCGACGCGATCTTCGCGAGCTTCATCATCGACGAGATGCCCACCGGGCTGCGGGGCCTGCTCATTGCGGGGGTGTTCGCGGCGGCGATGTCCTCGCTGTCGTCGTCGATCAACTCGCTGGCGTCGGCGACGACGTATGACTTCTGGCGGCCAGGCGCCACCACCGACGACCGCTCCGCGATGCTCGCCGGCAAGGTATTCACCCTGGTCTGGGCGGGTCTGCTGATCGCCGGCGCGATCATCTTCATCCCGCTCTCGCAGGGCACTGCGGCGGTGGAAGTTGCGTTGGCCGCCGCGTCGATGGCCTACGGCGGGCTGCTCGGCGGCTTCGCACTGGGCGTCCTCTTCGAGCGGGTCAGCCAGCGAGGAGCCATCGTCGGCATGACGGCCGGGGTGGGCACGGTGGTGGTGATCTGGGCAACCGCGCGCACCGCCGTCGCGTGGCCCTGGTTCGTCTTCATCGGGCTGGTCGTGACGGTGGTGGTGGGGCTGCTCATCCGGCGCCGGCATTGAGCGAGCGCTGGATCGGCGTGGACGGTGGGGGGACCCGCTCCCGCGCGATCGTTGGCGAGGCGCGGGGCCGTGAACTCGGAGCCGCGGACGGCGGACCCGGGCTGATCGACCCCGCCGATCCGGGGCGCGCGGTCCACGCGGTGACCGATGTGGTGCGCCGAGCGGCTGCGGATGCGCAGGTGACGCTGCCGGTGAAGGGGCTTTGGGTGGGACTGGCCGGGGCGGGACAGGAGGCCGCCCGCGCGACGGTCGAGGCCGGGCTGCGGGACGCCGGGCTCGCCGAGCGGGTCGCCGTGGGCACCGATGTCGAGGCCGCGCACGCGGACGCGTTCGGGGGCGGCGCCGGGATCCTGTTGGTGGTTGGCACCGGGTCGGTGGTGCGCGCGGTGGGGCCGGGCGGGGGGGCGG
>JAPOOQ010000093.1 GCA_026713345.1 Gemmatimonadota bacterium
GCTTGTTGTTCACGGCCACCGATCTGGACTATGCCCAGGGGCTGTCTGCCGGCCAGACCTACAGCTTCAAGGTAACCGCGCAGAACGCGGACGGTAGCAGTGAGGCGACAGCGACCATCTCCGTGGACAGCAAGCGCGCTGCAGGCGGTGGTGGCTCCGGTGGCGGGAATGAGCCAAGGGGTGGCGGCGGGTCGGGTGGTGGCGGGTCCGGAGGTGGCGGGTCCGGCGGTGGGTCCGGAGGCGGCACGGTCACCAGGGAGCCGCCCTCCGAACCGCAGGACTTCGAGGTGGCGCTCAGCGACGATTCGCTGACCGTGACTCTGACGTGGGCCGCGCCAGCCGATTCCGGGACGAGCGCAGTCACCGGGTACACGATCTACGAGAGCGATGAGGCGGTGTTCTCGACCGATGGGCTGATCTACGCCCAGCACCTCTCGCCTGGCCAGACCTACAGCTTCATGGTGACCGCGCAGAACGCGGACGGTAACAGCCACGCGACAGCGACAATCTCCGTGGACAGCCGGCGCGCCCCCGACGATGACGGCACTGGCGGTGGCGGGGGCGGGGGTGGCGGTACGACGCCAAAGCCCTGTACCAAGTCGCCCTCGAAATGAACTCGGCTCCGGTGGTCGACGCTGGACAGGAGGCCGGTTGTGCCCAATCGTTGATGGCCAACACCCACCCGGCAGGAGGCTTCCGTCAGAATGCGATCCCGCACCGACCTGCATCTTCACGAGCAGATCCTGCTCCTCGCGCTGAGGGACCGGAAGGGCACCCCGGAATCCGGGTCCGGCTATGCGCGCCTCGCCATGGGCGGAGCGATTGTGGCGGAACTGGCGCTCGGCGGGCGGATCAGCGTCGAAGAGGGCAAGAGGGCACGGGTCGAGGCGGTAGGCGGCGCTGACGAACCGGGCGACGAGATCCTGGCCGAGGCGCTCGCGCTGGTGCGGGACCGCGATCGTCCGCAGTCGGCCGCCGAGTGGGTGCAGGCGTTCAGCAGGCTGAAGAGGCTGCGGGAGCGAGCCGCGCTGGGGCTCTGCCGCAGAGGCATCCTGCGCAGCACGGAAGCAAAGGTGCTGCTCGTCTTCAACCGCAAGGCGTATCCGACCGTCGATCCGGGCCCGGAGAACGAGCTCGTCGCACGACTGCGCGAAGCGGTTGCCGGCGATGGCGATGTGGACCCGGCGGTGGGAGTCCTCGTCTCCATGGCCTATGCGACCGACCTGCTCGAGATCAACCTGGGGCGCAAACTGGTTCGCGCGCGCACGCGACGCGTAAAGGATATCGTCGCGGGCGGGCGCCTGGCAGCCGGGGGTCATGCCGCCGGGGTGAGCCGGGAGGCGGTGCGCAGTGCCGTCAAGGCGGTGCAGGCGGCGGTGATCGACGCCGTCGTGGCCACGCTGGACGAAGAGGTGGAGCGGACGCTCGAGGATTTGCGGCGCTTGCGGGGGCGTCGGCTATTGCGCGGATAGTCGTTTCCGTGGAACGGAGGAGACATATATATGTGAATTGTGAGAACAAGGCAAATGATCGTGTAATATTGTGAGATTGTGATCCCCACTGTGGCGTCACGACGTGCTTTGCTGTAGGCTCGGCAATATGGGCACGGAAAATCGTTTCGAATCTGCCGTAGATGTCGTGAACAGGGCGGCGCTTGGCCACGTCACATGGGTCTCGGCGGCCACATCGATCAACGACCTGATTCGGACGGGTGGCCACAGCTTGACGTATTTCGGAGCGAATCCGGCGACGAGAATACCCGCGATTCACCTGTCCCGGTTCTTTGTTGGCGCAGAACATCGCCCGGACCTCGAGCGATCGTACTATCGCGACTATTTTCGGCGCGATGAGGCTGTTCCGCGGCTCGTGGGGATTCGCGACCGCGAGCTGGTCTACAAGTCGGACATCTACAGCGACCAGGAGAAGAAGACCTCCGTTGCCTACAACGAGTTTCGTCGCGTCAACAAGACGGAGAACGGCCTCTTCATGGGGATCGGCGGAATAGACGGTTGTGGATTGATCATGTCCTTCGCCAACTCCACCGAGGGCAACGGCTGGACGGGCGACCAACTCGGGACCATCAGGCGGCTCGCTCCTCACATGCGCCAGTTTGCGCGGGTGCGACGTGCGCTGGCCGATGCCAGGGCCTCGAGTGCGTCGCTTGTCGACCTGCTCGAGAACAGGCGGTTGGGATTGATCCAGCTGGACCGCAGTGGATGCGTCCTGGAGGCGAACGACCGCGCCCGGGACGTCCTGCTGGAATGCGACGGGCTCCACGACCGTGGGGGAAGGCTGGCTGCCGGGCACCGGTGGGAGAACGCCGAACTGCAGAGTTTGCTGGCACGGGCGCTGCCCCCATGGGGCGCTCAGGGCGTCGGCGGCTCGATGAAGATCACGCGCGGGGCGGCTCGGGGGCCGCTCGTGCTCGAGATCCATCCCACCCGGCAAACCGATGCCGCCTGGCGGCTCGGGGCACTTGTGCTCATCGTCGATCCGGTCGACCGGCTTAAGGTAGCCCCCGACCTGGTGACCCGGCTCCTCGGTTTGACGCCCACGGAGAGCCGTGTGGCGGTGGCGGTCGCGGCGGGCCAGACGGTAGTCGGGACTTCACGTGAGCTGGGGTGCGCGGAGAGTACCGTGCAGACGCACTTGAAGCGGGTCTACCGCAAGCTGGGGATTCACAAGCAGACCGAGCTCGTGAGGAGCGTAGTGTCGCTGGAAGCGCTGGGATAGATTTGCCTCGCGGGGGCAGCGGTTCCGGGGCCCCTACGGCTCTTCCGGAGCTGCGAACCGGTAGCCGACCCCGTGCGCGGTGAAGATGTAGGTTGGATCGCTCGCGTTGTCGCCGAGCTTCGCCCGGAGCTGCTTGACGGCGGTGCGGACGCGATCGTTGCGTCGGGACATCTTCTTCCCCCACACCCGCCGCAACAGGGTCCGCGTGGTCACCACCCGGCCGGCGTTGCGCGTGAGCACGCGGAGCAGGTCGTATTCGGTGGTTGTGAGTGGTACGCGGCGGCCCGCGAGGGTCACCCGTCGCTTTCCGGAATCCACGGTGAGTTGACCGAGCACGAACGTTTCGGGCTCGGCCCGGCCACGGAGCGCAACCTGGATTCGCGCCACGAGCTCGGTCGGGGAGAAGGGCTTGACGATGTAGTCGGCAGCCCCGGTGCCGAGCGCCCTTACGATCGTCTCGTCCCGGCCGTAACCGGAGATGAAGATGACCGGAAGGTCGGAGAGTTCGGGAACCTGCTGCATCAGCTCGATGCCGTCGGTGCCGGGGAGCATCAGGTCGAGGAGTACGAGGTGGGGCTTCTCGGCCCGGATGAGGCTGGAGAGGTCATCCGGATCGCCGGTGACGATGGGAGCGTAGCGGGCGGCGGAGAGCGCGTCGCGCACATAGCGCAACGTCCTGGGGTCGTCGTCCACCACGAGGATGCGCGTCTTCTCTCCCCGCTCCGCGGGGGCCGGCCAGCCGGGCGGCACAGCGCTCGCCACGGGAGCGCTTGCGGCGAGCGGGATCGTGAAGGTGAAGCGCGCGCCGAGGCCCGGTCCGCCGCTCTCGGCCCGGATCCTGCCTCCGTGCGCCTCCACCAGACCCTTGCAGATCACGAGGCCGAGCCCGCTTCCGCCGGAAGAATCGGCACCCTTGCGAAAGAGGTGCGGGAGTCGGTCGGGCGGGATCCCGCGCCCCTGGTCCGAGACCGAAAGCGCGACGTAGTCGTCCTCACACGCCGCCTCCACCCGGATCGGCGACGACGGCGGAGAGTGCCGGGCCGCGTTGGAGAGGAGGTTGTTCAGCACCTGAACGATGCGCTCGCCGTCGGCCATGGCCCACGGCAGGTCCCGCGGGAGGTCGATGAGCACGGTGTGGCGTCCGCCGCCGCTGAGGAAGGTATTCCGGGAGCGGTCCACCAGCTCGGCGACATCGCAGGCCGTGGGCGCAACGGTCAGTGTGCCCGCCTCGATGCTGCCCGCATCCAGCAGGTTCGCGATGAGGCCTCGCATGTGGTCGGCCTGCCCGTCAATGATGCGGAAGAATTGAAGCATCTCCGGCTGGGCCGGGATCGGCGCGGCCGCGAGCACGGTCGCGGTCGAGCCCTTGATCGAGGTCAGAGGGGCGCGGAGTTCGTGGCTTACCATCCCCAGGAACTCCGCCCGCTGTTTTTCCAGCGCTTCAAGTGCGGCGAGGTCCTGCATGGTCACGACGACCCTCTCAACGTTGCCGTGCTCCGAGCGGATCGGCGTGACGTTGAGGAGCGTCCGAATGCTTCGTCCATCGGGCACCGACAGCTCGATCTCCTCGGCGCGCATGGTCCTGGCGTCCTCCAGCTGCTTGGCCAGGGGAAGCTCTGCAAGCGAGCCTTCCCGACCATCGGCGTCCCGCCACGTCATCACCTCCAGGAGTTGCTCGACAGAGCGCCCCGGCGTGCGGATCTCCTCGACGATGCGACGCGTTTCGAGGTTGAGCGAGAGCATGTGCCCGGTTCCGGCGTCGAAGACAACGACCCCGACCGGCGAGGTCTCGATGAGTACTTCCATGTCCGTCCGCGCCCGCTCGACCTCGCGGTGCGTGCGCGCGTTTCTGATCGCCGTCGCTGCCTGCGAAGCGAACAGAACAAGGATCTCCTCGTCTTCGGCCGTGAACGCCTCGGCGGTGCCCTTGTCGCTGAGAAAGAAGCTCCCGAGATGCTCGCCCCGGTAGTGCATCGGCATACCCTGCATCGACTTCGCGCCCCAGGGAAGCGGAGAGAGGCCCAGCGAACACAGATAGGAATCGAGGTCCGCCACGCTGATCGGCTCCGGAAGGTCGCGAAGATGCTCGAAGAGCCGAGGTCCGTCGGACCACTCCAGCATCTTCGCACGGTCCTCCGGTGAAAAACCGGAGGTGACCAGATCCTGGACCGATCCCCGTTCATCGATAGTCGTGATCACCGCCGAACCGGCGCCGGTCAGTTCGCACGCGCTGTCGACGACCTCCTGGAGCACCGTGGCCAGGTCGAGGCTCTGGCTGATGCGCAGTGTCGCCGCGCTCAGCCGGGAAATGCGGTCGTCGGACGCCAGTTTCAAGGTTCACTCCCGGACAAAGTGTCGAGCAATAGTCGGCGAGGGCGTCGCCCCGCTGCGAATATGGAAGATAGCAGGATCGTGTGTGCAAATCACGATCACACCACGATTCGGGACGCATTCACCACGATGTTCTCACAATATGGATCGAACCTGGCGGGCCCTACAGGAAAAACCACGCCGCGAGCGTTGCCAGCACCAGGGCCACAAACCACACCCATTCGCTTCCGAGAATGGCTTCTTCCGTGGACTCCTCAACGTTCTCGCCCAGAAAGGGCAGTTCCTCCGGCATGTCTCGCCCGAGCGCGTCGATTGCCTGAGCAGCCTGTCGCGCGGTCGCGACTATTCCGGGGTCCCCGCCCAGGTCTCTGATGGCAGCCAGCTGGGGTCTTGTCGGCGATGCGGCGCCGTGGTCGCCATCCTCGTCGACCCAGCGGTCACCCGGCGCGTTCGCGAGGGTGTCGGGAGAGGCGCTCGCGAGGACTCTGGCCATGCGGGCGGTGGAGACTGCATGGCTCACCGCTCTCGAACCGTCTTCCCGCGTGATCCCAAGCCGAGTGACGGCGTTGGAGAGTGTAGGCCGGTAACCCCATGCGTCGCACAGCGCAGCCTGGACATCGTACGTGTTGGCCCGGTAGATGGTCTTCCGGCCATGCCGGTGCATCTCGGCGTCCAGGAACCCCGCGGCGTACCGGGCGTTGAATCCGACCACCGGGCGGTCGCCGATCAGGTCCCGGACCTCCTGCGCAATCTGCCCGAAGTGCCCCTGGCCCGCCACATGCACGGCAGTGACGCCGTGAAGGAGCGTAGCTTCGGGCGGGACCGGGATCCTCGGGTCCAGGAAGGCCTCGAACACGGCGGGTTCCGAATCGTCGTCACTCTGCAGATCCAGCAGGCCCGCCGCCAGCCACACGATCCGGTCCAGCTGCGTGTTGTGGCCCGTGGTGAGGCATTCGATCACCGCCACTTCGCGCAGGTCACTCCAGTCGCTCGCGTGCTCCGTGACCAAAAGGCGAGATCTCATCGATCTGCTTAGCTCCTGTGAGCCAGCTTGTGAAAAGCAGTGGCCCCCGCCCGGCGAACCGGGCGGGGGCCGTGTACTGCGCTGGGACTAGCCCAGGTTGAGGGTTATGAGTCGGTGGGCGTTGCGGAATCGGACGCGGCCGCGCCTCCTCCTGCGGCACTCACCGCTCGGACTTCCACGTTCACTGCGGTCCCGTTGGTCAGGCCAGTGATCGTGTACGTCCTGCCCGAGGCACCTCCGCTCACGATTGTCCAGGTATCCGTATCCGCAAGGTCGTCGGTGGACCACCGGATCTCGTAGTGAGTGATGTCCGACGTGCCGGCGGCTGTCGGCGGATTCCAGTTCACCTCCAACTGCGTGTTACCTACGGTCAGGCCGAAGCTCGTCGGTGCTCCCGGCGCCTCGTCGTCGTCGGTGATCGTGATCGCCTCGGACGTAGCCGTATCGTTGGCGTTGTCGGCTATTGCGACCACCATGAACGTGTTGTCGGCGTCGATCAGGTTCGGAATCGCGAACACTTTCGTGGTACCCACAGTAGATCCCGCCTCGATTATCACGGTGGCATTCGAAACCCCCGCCAAGTGGGTGCTATCCGGGGCTACCGAAACCGTAACGTCCTCCCTGGTGGGTTGTGTCAGCGTAAGGGTGACCTCGGCCGTGTCCGTTCCGGCTTCAACAAGCGTGGCCGGGCTCACCGCGATCGTGAGGTCCGGCTGCGCCTTGACCGTCGTACTGGCCGATTCACCATCGCCCAGCGCGCTCACGGCGTGCACCGTGAAGGTGTACGTAACGCCGTTCACGAGGTTCGTCAGGCTCGCCGTCAGATTGGCGGGATCGTCGAGACCAGTGTCCACCGTGTTCGTTACCGGAGCCGTGGCAGGTGCGGTGAGCTCCCACTCGTAGCTCGTAATCGGCATGCTTCCGATCGAGCTTGGCGCAGTCCAGGTCACAGTTGCGGACTGGTCGCCAGGTGTCGCCTCGAGGTTCCTCGGCGCGGAAGCCACCAGCTCGTCGTCCGTGACGGCGACTTCAACAGTGTCCACCGTCATCGACGTATCGCTGCTGGTCCCGGTGACCTCTACGGTCACTGGCGTCTCGTTGTGCACCGTGTCGGTGGGTGCCATAAAGGTCGCCTCACCGGCGCCCTCAGTGGCTCCTGGCAAGAACGTCAGAACGCCGCCGCCCGGCATCACCATTACCGTGAACGTATCCGTCTGGGCCACGTCCACCGTTGCGCTCACAGTCACTTCGCCACCCTCGGCAACCGGATTCGGCGATGCCGACAGTGTCACCGCTGCGGGCGCCCGCGTCACGGTTACCGTGTAGGTCATGGTCGCGCTGCTGTCTTCCGACGTGACCATGGCGGTGATTTCGGTGTTACCAACATCCAGGTCGACCTGGTGGCCGGCCTCAACCGTGTCCGCGTCTACCGGCATGATCACCACGCCTGCTGCGTAGTCGCTGTTCGCCGTCGCTGTCACGGTAACCGAAGCCGTGCCGTTACCGACCTCGGCCGTGTAGGCCATGGTGCTGTCGGCGAACTCTGGATCAAGCATTCCGTCACTGAGGCTCAGCGCGCTCAGCGTGGCATCCGACGAGGGAGTCCTCGCCGTTTCCGTAGCCGTGAAGTCCTCAATCGACTTGCTCTCGCCCGGACCCACGCTCACGCGCTGGGTTGCGCTGAAGTCGTAGCCGTCCTTCGAAGCCGTGACGTCGTAGTTGCCGAACGGAACGAAGAGGCTGTAGATGCCGGTCACGCCGGTTACGGCGGTATCGACGGCCGTTCCGCCAACCTGCTCCGCTACAACCGTTGCGCCCTCCATCGGCCTGCCACCACTCGACACCCTACCCGAGATCGTGGCCTTTGCGAAGCCGGTGAAGCTGATTCCTGAAATCGACGATCCTTCAATGGCCGAGACATCGATCTCGGCTGGCGTGAAGGACATGTCGTCCTTCGTTGCGGACATCGCAACCGTCGTACCCGCAGCTTGTGCCACAACGGTCGCCGAGTAGTTGCCGTCGGCGTCCGTCACGAGCTTGCCACGGTTGACACCGGACCTGGCCGCGTTGAGCGGAGCCACGGCACTAAGCGTGTCTCCGGGGTAGTCCACCCAGATCGCCGCGCCCGCCACCGGAGCGCCGGTGCCGCTGGCAATGACCCTACCACTGATCGTGGCGGTCTTCGTGGAGCCAGCGATGGTGACGTTGACCTCCATCGGGGTGTTCGCGGCAAAGTCAACTTCGCCGAGGGTGTTTGTGGAGCTATGGCCTGGGTGGTTGGTCTCCACGAAGATCTTGTTGCGGTACCACACAAAGTTGATCCGGCGCGTCTGGGCCGGGAAACCCTCCGCGGTGTAGCGGCCGAACTCGTCGGTCGTGGCGGTCACGCCGTTGACATGAACGGTCACGTCTTCAACCGGGAAGCCGTTGCTGCCCGTAACCCGGCCGTAGACGAAGCCCGTGGTCGGTGTTACGTCGAGCTGGAGATCGCCTGCGAGTGGGTTGAGGCTACTGCCGAGGGCGACCGCGTCGTGAGGCGCCCCCACATTCGCCACCCAGCCGGGTGGCGGGGTGACCTTGTAGACGCCGGCGGCCTTCCGGAGCGTGTCGTCAACCTCCTCCATGCCCCAGATGAACTGCTTGCGATCGTCGTGGCGAGTAGCGCGGCTGTTGGTGCTCGCGGCCGTGAAGCTCTCGTCTGTGCCCGCAAGGTTCTCACCTTCGACCTTGGCCAGCGTGACCGTCGTTCCGGGCACGTGCCAGAGATCGCGTTCCACCCACCCGTCACCGCTGGAAGCCGGCACGAAGATGTGCTTCCATGCCTGCCCGTAGACGCGATAGGTGCTGACGAAGGCGAACGACGCGCACTCGCCGAAGCGCTGGCCGGTCGGATCCGTGCGCATCAGCGGGCACAGCTCCACCGTGTGGTGAAAGCCGCCGTCGTCACCGAAGGCGCCGCCCATGATGCCATTACCGTCCTGGTCCGTGTACGCGGCAAGCTCGTCGGCATGCCCCTGACCCTTGAGGAGCCTGACCTTGCTCGCCTCCAAGTCCGCCGTGACGATGACCTGTGCGTCCGCCGGCACCTGCTTGAAGGTGACCACGCCGCCAGCGTCAGTCATGTTGTCGGCCGAGCCTGGAGGATCGGGATTCCACTCCGCCGTCGTGAACTCGCGGGAACGTCCGCTCGATCTCTCGATGTGCCGGATGTCGACATCGACCACCCCGGACGCTCTTGCGTCGCCGCCCAGGACGTTGCCCGTGTAGCCGAGGACCTGGTCCCGCTCGTGGTGCACGTAGACCTTGAGTGTCTGGGTCGTGTACTTCACTTCGATCGTGCCGGCGTCCATGGTGGCGGGCAACGAAAGGCCATGGTGCACGTGTTCAAGCTCGGTGCCCTTGTAGCTTTCGCCACCGTCGAGCGTATTGGCCTGGTTGCCTGCAACGGCAACCGTGTAGGTCTTCGGAAGGTCGGCAGCATCAACGACCTCGGAGAACGATGCCGTGCCGTCCGCACCCAGCGCTTCGGGTGCTCCGTCAACTGCGTCGTCCCCGGACGAGACGCTGATCGCCCATCCGCCGAGCGCCTTGCCGCCGCCCATGTCGGTGGTGATCGTGGCGCCGCTGAACGAGAAGTCGGCTTTCAGGTTGACGATGTCGGCCTCGTTTCCGGCCATGGTCGCCGGGTACTTCGGATTCCACGGCACCGGCTGCATCATGCCGGAGGTGTGGAAGTCGCCCTCGGGTGGCTCGACCGCGGCGTAGACCGTGTTGTCGTCCGTGCCGGCCCGCGCAATGCGGATCGCTGTCAAGCCGGTCTCGCCGGTTTCGGCGTCGGTGATCTTGAGCTCACCGGCCATGTCCGAGTAGAGCGTGACCGTGGCGCCGGCCAGAGGCGCGCCTCTGTTCTCGCCGGCCTTCAGCGTGACTCCGAAGTGGACCGTCGTGTGCGTGATGTCGATCGGAATCTGACGTGACGCCTGTTGACCGACAGTGATAGCCATCGGATAACCCGTGGCGGGTCCGCCGTAGGCGTAATCCCGCAGTAGCTGGAGCAACGCGGACGGCGTTGTGGCTGGGAGGCCGGTATAGACCAACTGGTACTGACCCGCCTTGAGCCCTGAAAAAACGATCCCCCCGGTCGGCGATATCGTGCCAGACTGCATGTCAAGGACCCCTGGACCTCTCAGCGACACCACCTGCGACACCGCCTGTCCCACCATATCCAGAGGAATACCGAGCTTGGCTATTTCCGCCAGCATCTCTGTCGACGGGAATGCTTCCTCGCCCTCGTCGTACGCGTCGTTCTTGCCCGCCTCGTCGACGTACATCATTACGGTGAGACTGGCCGTGCGATCATGCGTTCCCATGAAGTTGACGATCTGCGTGTCGTCATCGCCGAGCGACACGTCCATCGAGGTCGTCTCGAAGTCGTACGCGACGTCGTCGTAGTCGGAGATCGTGACCGTGTAGTCGCCCTCGGCCAGACCGGCGATGGCGTACTGGCCGCTCGCGTCGGTCATCGACGTCATGTCCTCGTCGAGGTCGTCGCCCGAAAGCGTCACGGTGACGCTGTCGAGGCCGTCGCCCTCAACGCTGACGCGGCCGCTGATGCCGGATGTCCGGAGCAGGATGCCCTCGAACGGCACCGTCGCCGTTTCGCCGAGCGCGAGCGCGACGTTCTTCGAGGTCGTCTCGAACGAGAAGTCGTCCGTGTCGTACCCGCTGATCCCGACCTGGAAGTTGCCGGCCGGAAGATCGCTGAACGCGTA
>JAPOOQ010000094.1 GCA_026713345.1 Gemmatimonadota bacterium
CATCCGGTCCAAAGAGGACTCGTCAAGCAGGCGCACCAGCGCTTCGAGAAACTCAAGGTCGATCAGCCGCTCACCTTTGTCAGGTTCTTGGCTTCACGCCGGTCGATCTTCAGAACATCGCCCACCTCTACGAAGAGGGGCACCTGCACCACGGCCCCCGTCTCCAGGGTGGCGGGCTTGGTGGCGCCCTGGGCGGTATCGCCCCTGAATCCCGGATCGGTGTCGGTCACGGCGAGCTCGACAAAGTCGGGCAGCTCGACGCTGATCACGTTGCCGTCGTGCACAAGTCCGTGGCAGTCCATGTTCTCCTTCAGATACTTCAACTGTCTCTTGCCGAGCATGTCCCGGCTGATGGGGATCATGTCCCAGGTTTCCTGGTCCATGAAGTGGAACAGTTCCCCGTCGGTGTACGAGTAGCTCACCGGGCGGCGCTCCAGCCGCACGCTGTTGACGCGCTCGCCGGCGCGGAAGGTCTTCTCCACCACGGCGCCCGTGAGCACGTTCTTGAGCTTGGTGCGCACGAAGGCGCCGCCCTTGCCGGGCTTCACATGCTGGAAGTACGTGATCGTCCACAGCGTGGTGTCGATCTCCAGCACCATGCCGTTGCGGAAGTTTGCAGTTGTTGCCATGAAAGTCCGGTAATCCGGTTCCTGTCGTTGGTTCTAGCGGCGGCCCGGCGGGGACCCGCCCGGATCCGCGTCCTGTTGTCGGCGCAGGTGGTTGACGAGACAGCGAAGTGCGGCAAGGTAGCTGTCCATCCCGAAGCCTGCGACCACTCCCACCGCCGCCGAGGTGAGGTACGAATGGCGCCGGAAGCGCTCCCGGCTCGCAGGGTTGCTAAGGTGCACCTCGACGAAGGGCTTGCCGGTTGCCAGCAGGCCGTCCAGAAGCGCTACCGAGGTGTGTCCCAGCCCCGCGGGATTGACCACCACCCCCTCGACACGGTCCCGCGCCTCGGCGAGGAAGTCGAGGATCGCCCCCTGGCTGTTCGATTGGAAGGGCTCGACCACGGCGCCGAGTTCGTCCGCCAGGCCGGCCAGCGCCCGGTTGACGTCGCCCAGCGTCGCGGTGCCGTACACTTCCGGCTCCCGGACTCCGAGCAGATTCAGGTTGGGGCCGTGAACGACGGCAATCCTCACGGACGATCCTTTCGCGCGGCTAGCAACCCGTGGACAAGACCCGCGCGGCATTCGAGCGGCGATCCATCCGCGTTTGGCCGGTCCGCCCACTCGGCCACACTGTAATGTATGCTTTACGAAATGTCATGTTCTCTTTACAGTTCACGTCTTCGAGACTCGGACTGCTTGAAGCTCCCCGTTCTCACGGACCTCGCGGTACGAGTCTGCGGACCCAACGGGCCAGCCCGCGCCTGCCCGCCAAGCCGCGCCCGAAAGGTAGATTTCATTGCCCGAAGGGTCAACGGACAACGGGTCTTTCGTCCCCTGGCGCGCGGTCGGACGAGAACGCACCGCCTCCGGTGATCGCGGCAGGGTATCCCGTCCGCGGCCTTGAATTGTTAGCTTCCCTCTCCCTGCAAGGAGGTGAAGCCTGCCATGATGCAGCAACTGAGGAACAGCACGAA
>JAPOOQ010000095.1 GCA_026713345.1 Gemmatimonadota bacterium
CTGTTTATCGCGTACTCATTCCGGCATACTCTCTTCCCTGCTCTCCACGGATGCTCTTCCGAGTCCGCTTCGCTGACCAGGGAATGCTCCCCTACCATGACTTGCGTCATCCGTAGCTTCGGCACCATGCTTGAGTCCCGACCATTATCGGCGCGGATCCACTTGACTAGTGAGCTATTACGCACTCTTTAAAGGCATTGCTGCTTCTAAGCCAACCTCCTAGCTGTCTAAGCGCATCCACATCCTTTCTCACTTAGCACGGATTTTGGGGCCTTAGCTGACGGTCTGGGGTCTTTCCCTCTCGCAGACGGACATTATCGCCCGACCACTGACTCCCAGGATAGATCTCGCAGGAATTCGGAGTTTGGTTGGGTTCGGTAACCTGGTGAGGCCCCTAGCCCATCCAGTGCTCTACCTCCTGGAGACAATTACCTGAGGCTATACCTAAATATATTTCGGGGAGAACCAGCTATCTCCGAGCTTGATTGGCCTTTCACCCCTATCCACAGCTCATCCGAGCAGTTTTCAACCCACAACGGTTCGGGCCTCCACCAGGTGTTACCCCGGCTTCACCCTGGCCATGGATAGATCGCTTCGGTTTCGGGTCTACCCCCATGCACTCGTCGCCCTATTCAGACTCGCTTTCGCTTCGGCTCCGGACCTGAGGCCCTTAACCTCGCGCATGAGGAGTAACTCGCCGGATCATAATGCAAAAGGCACGCCGTCACCCACCCCCGGGAATCCGAAGATCCGGGTCGGGCTCCGACCGCTTGTATGCACACGGTTTCAGGGTCTATTTCACTCGCCGTCAGGCGTTCTTTTCACCTTTCCCTCACGGTACTCTTCACTATCGGTCACAGACTCGTATTTAGCCTTGGAAGATGGTCCTCCCGGATTCAGCCAGGGTTTCACGTGTCCCGGCCTACTCGGGGTCCGCATCAGCTCGCCTACTCGCATTTCGCATACGGGACTCTCACCCTCTGCGGTCGTACGTTCCAGTACCGTTCCGCTATGCTTTCGTCTCGCCTGATGATACGGCCCCACAACCCCCGGTTGAGTCACCCCACCCGGGTTTGGGCTCTTCCCATTTCGCTCGCCGCTACTTTGGGAATCTCGATTGATTTCTTTTCCTCCAGGTACTTAGATGTTTCAGTTCCCTGGGTTAGCTCCCCTAAGGGTGACGGGATTGCTCCCGCCGGGTTGCCCCATTCGGACACCCCCGGATCTGTGCTTGCTTGCAGCTCCCCGAGGATTTTCGCAGCTTGCCACGTCCTTCATCGCCGGTCTGTGCCAAGGCATCCGCCGTGTGCACTTACTCGCTTGACCAGCCCTCTTCCTCGACTGAACGCGCACCGGCCGCGTCACCGCGCCGTTCGCGTCCACTCAATTCTCATGGGCTCGTCCACCGTCGCCTCCAACACGTACACTCGGCCACCCCGGCGGCAACGTCCGGACAGGACGCGCTTCCTGGCGGATGACCAGAGCATACCTAAGGCTCTAGTTCTTTCTTCCACCCTGATTTTCAAACAGCTGAGGCCGCGCAGGGACGGTCCTCCGCCCGGACTGGGCTGAGGGTCGGTCGCAGGCGCGGCACGAAAGACTTTAAAGGTAGCCAAGCCGCGGAGGAAGTCAACAGCGGTGTCGAGAGTGGGTCAGCGGAGGATCCCGCCGGCCTGCAGGAAGTCCTCAATGTGGCGGCTGTCGACGAAGAATTCGCCCAGCTTGCCGTCGTCCGCGCGGCCGTGCCAGTCCGAGCCGCCTGTCGCGAAAAGCCCCGCGCGGCGGGTGCGGGCGGCCACCGCTTGGCGGACGCGCCGAGGCCAGGGCCGGTACACCTCCACGCCCCGTAATCCCGCAGCCACCATCCGGGGGAGGAGTTCCCCCATGTGGCGAAGTGGGGGATGGGCCCATACCGCGAGGCCTCCGGAGTCCTGGATCGTCCTGATCACCGCCTCCGGGGTCGGCGACTCGACCAGGACGTATGCGGGGCAACCGGCGCCGATGTAGCGGTCGAATGCGTTGGCAACGTCCTCGGCGTACCCTTCCCGGACCAGGGCCCGTGCCAGGTGGGGCCGCGTGTAGGGGACGCGTGCGGAGGCGCGCTGCTCGCCGACGTGATCGAGGTTCAGCCGCACACCCTGGTCGGCGAGCCCCTCGACGATCCGGCTCATGCGGTCGTGGCGGCGTTCGAGCAGGGTCCGGTAGTGGGCGTTCAGGGATTCGGCATCGGGATCGACGAAGTAGCCCAGGATGTGGATCGACTCGCCGCGCCAGCGCGTGCTCAACTCCACCCCGGGGATGACGTGGATTCGCCCCTCGGCCGCACGGATGGCGGGCGTCACGCCCAATGTGTTGTCGTGGTCGGTGATCGCGATCGCGTCGAGATCGCCGGCGATCGCCAGCTCGACGACCTCTTCAGGAGGCCGGGTGCCGTCCGAGAAGGTGGTGTGCATGTGCAGGTCCACCTTCATGGGATCGTCCTCCTCCCGGTCAGCGGTGGGTTCAGTCCGATGCGACCCGGTCCGCCAGCACGTCGACCCGGTTCGCCTCCACCTTCATCACGCCGCCGGAGAGCTGGAAGGTGCGGCGCTCGCCGGATTCGGGATCGACCTGGAGCGGGCCGTCGCCGAGCGCGGTCAGGTAGGGCGCGTGGCCCGGC
>JAPOOQ010000096.1 GCA_026713345.1 Gemmatimonadota bacterium
CATCCCCCACCCCACCCCCCTCCCCCTCGCGGCCACCGCCATCGCCATCGCCGCGGCCACCGCCATCGCCGCCCCCGCCCCCCTCCCCGCCCAAACCTTCGGCGAGGGCGTCGTCATCAGCGGCGACCAGATCCTCGTCGCCGCCACCCGCGGCGCAAGCGGCGGCGCCGTCTACGTCTACAACCGCAGCGGCGGCACCTGGGTCGAGACCGGCCGCCTCATGGGTCCCGACCCCTCCGAGGGCGACGGCTTCGGCACTGCAATGGCCGCGTCCGGCGACCGCCTCCTGGTCACGTCCTTCAGTCCCTTTCCGCCCGCGCCGACCGGTGCCGTCCACACGTATGTGCGAGTGGGATCGGAGTGGCGCCACGACGGGATGATCGTCCCCGACGGCCTCCCCGAGGGGATGATCGTGGGGCAGGCCGTCGTGCTCAGCGGGGACCGGGCCGCCCTGAATGCGGCTGCCGGTTTCGGGGAAGACAGCCGCGTTCTCATCTTCCGCCACGCGGACGGCGAGTGGGTCCAGGAGGCCGTGCTGGAGTCCCCCGGCGGGGAGGCGGGCACCGGCTTCGGCGGCGCTCTGGCCCTGTCGGACGACATGCTGGTGGTCGGCGCAACCGCGACCGATTCGTTGACGGGCGCCGCCTATGTCTACGAGTACGGATCCGGCGACTGGGCCATGACGGCGGAGCTGAGGCGTGCCGGCGGCGGACCGGGATCGTTTTTCGGCGCCGGAGCGCTGATCGCGGGAGACCGCATCCTGGTGGCGGGCGGCAGCCCCTTCGACCAGGCCGGCACGGTCACCGCCTTCTCCCGGCAGGACGGAGAATGGACGGAAACGGCGACCTTGATGGCCTTTGACGGCGTCGCCGGGGACAGGTTCGGTGCGTCCATGGCAAGCGATGGCAGCACGCTGTGGATTGGGGCGGACGGTGTGAACTCGCGCGAGGGCGCCATCTACCAGTTCACGCCGGATGCGGGCGGCGCCTGGACATCCGTCAGCAGGATCACCGCACCCGAGCCGAAACCCGGCCAGGGCATGGGCAGGGTGGTGGCGCAGGCCGGCGATCTCCTCGTGTCGGGGATGCCCGGGGACGACTACTCGGCCGGCTCGGCGATGATCTTCGAACGCGACGGCGACGGCTGGCGCAGCGCCGGTCCCCGGCTCTTCACCGAAATCGAGGAATTCAACGCCGTGGTCGGTGGGCAGCTCGACTGTTCGCAGGGCGAGGCGTCCATCTTCGGGTGCAACGAAGTGGACCTGCTCGCGTACCTGCCGGTCAGCGCGCTGGGCGGCGAACGCGGCACCCGCCTCAACGACATCTGGGGGTGGACCGATCCGGAGACCGAGCGCGACTACGCCCTCGTGGGTCGCATGGACGGCACCTCGTTCGTCGACGTGACGGATCCGGCCAACCCGGTCGTCGTGGGCAACCTGCCGAAAACCGAAGGCATTCCGGGGACCTCCTGGCGCGACATGAAGGTGTACAGCGATCACGTGTTCGTGGTGTCGGACATCGCGGGGGATCACGGCATGCAGGTCTTCGACCTCACGCGGCTCCGCGAGTTCTCGGGCACCATGCTCACCTTCGACGTGGACGCCCACTACGACCGCGTCGCCAGCGTGCACAACATCGTCATCAACGAAGAGACCGGCTTCGCCTACGCCGTCGGCAGCAGCGGCGGCGGCGACACCTGCGGCGGCGGCCTCCACATGATCGACATCCGGGATCCGAAGAATCCCACCTTCGCCGGGTGCTTCGCCCATGCCAACACCGGACGCAGCGGAACGGGCTACACCCACGATGCGCAGTGCGTCATCTACCGCGGACCCGACGAGGAGCACCGCGGCAAGGAGATCTGCTTCGGCGCGAACGAGAACGCCCTCAGCATCGCCGACGTGTCCGACAAGGAGAACCCGGTCGGGCTGTCGGTGGCCAACTACCCCAACATCGGCTACACCCACCAGGGCTGGCTCACGAAGGACCATGCCTACTTCCTGATGGGCGACGAAACCGACGAATTCGGCGCCGTCGACAACACCCGCACCCTGATCTACGACGTCAAGGACCTCGACGAACCCCTGCTCGTCAAGGAGTTCTTCAGCGAGAACACCTCGAGCGACCACAACCTCTATATCGTCGACGACCTGATGTTCCAGTCCAACTACAACAGCGGCCTGCGCGTCTTCGATGTCTCGGACCCGGAGAATCCCCGTCCGGTCGGCTTCTTCGACACGGTCCCGGGCCCGGACTCACCCGCCATGAGGGGTTCCTGGAGCAACTACCCGTTCTTCAGGTCCGGAATCGTGGTCGTGACGTCGATGGGGGAAGGGCTGTTCATTGTGAAGAAGAGGGGGACGCCGATTTCGTAGCGGGACGGAGGCAAGCAGGGAGATGAGCGAAGCGCGAAAAATTCTGCGAACAACGGCTGCGGTATTGCTTGCAGCGGTTGGTGTAGCGGTGTCTCCGGCCTGCGTCCGCGCACAGGAGACAGGACCCGACTCCGGGATAGCCGAGTGGGTCCTCACGCCCGATCTGCGAATCGGAAACGACGGAGAGCTGGATCTCACAAGGGTCAGGATCTTGCTCCCGGCCGACGATGGGTCGCTTCGATTCCTTGATGCCAACGAGCTGATCGTCCTCGGGCCTTCGGGCCGCGTCCGTAGTCGCTCCCAGCGCGGAGAGGGGCCCGGCGAGTTCCTTTTACCCATCCAGCTCGCGTGGTGGATGGGATCCGATTCGATTTGGGTGGAAGATGCGGCCCTACGTCGCTTCACCGTATTGACCGCAGACGGTGAGTATGTTCGGACTTTCAGGCAGGAGGAGTTGTCGTACGGAGCCGCGTACCGGATCGGTGTGGTTCGCAACTTTCTTCCGGACGGGTCGCGCCTCGCCCTGACCGAGCAATATGGACCGGAGCCGCCGGACTCTTTCCCATTGGTCCGCATACAGGGCAATGGGACTATTGAGGAGATACTCCGCGTATCTTATTACGGGAATAGTGCCCGGCTTTATTCGGAACGCGGGGGGGGCACGTTCGGGCACCCGTTACCCTCTGGACCGCTGTTTGTATTCGAACCCGGGGGTGAACGCACGTTTGTGGTGGACCGTCCGGCATACGATGGTGGGGAGACCCCGCGTGCCCGGATCCAGGCCAGGTCACCGAGCGGCACCATCCTGTGGACCCGCGACATCGCTTACGATCCCGTACCGGTTCCAGATCAAGAACTGGACTCGCTCCTGGCTTCGCTTCGACAGCGGTTTGAAAATTTGTTCGACGACAGGTCGAGACGCGAAGTCGCTCGAATCTTCGACCGTTCCGTCCAACTCCCGAGCCACTATCCGCCGATTCGATCAGCGTTCAGTGAGCCCGGGGGCAGACTGTGGTTGCAATGGGCGGATGGACGAGGCGACTCGCAGTTCACGGTATTGGATTCAGACGGATCGATCTTGGCGCGCGTGG
The DNA here is from genome assembly GCA_026713345.1 of Gemmatimonadota bacterium. GTDB lineage: Bacteria > Gemmatimonadota > Gemmatimonadetes > Longimicrobiales > Gaopeijiaceae > Bin94. The sequence continues at coordinate 3,466 of JAPOOQ010000096.1, forward strand.
CTGGCCCGGTAAACGACGACGGGGCGCCTCGGGCAGTGGCGGGGAACTTCGCGTGGGGGGTGGTCAAGGGCCCCTTCGATGTACCCATCATCATCCGCTGGACCATCGATCGCCGGTAACGAGGACCGCTTCACCGCGCAGGATGTAATCTACACCTTACAATATGTCAACTCCACTTGACATTTGTGGGACTTGCGGCAGACGGATGGCTCGCTACCATCCGTCCATTATCGACCACACCGTTGCCCTCCAGGAAGCTTGGGATCTGCCCAATGCCCCGAATTGCCTCGATTTCGGTTGCGGATTCCTTCCCATTGGCTACGTTGCACACCCGGACAGTGAGGATGGGTGCTGCGGCACCCATTTGGAGCCCGTTTCCGGCGCGTAAACAAGGCGACCCTTTCACATGGTTGGACGGCGAGACCTGAAAGCGAATGAGGCACGACCAGGCGACGGTACCGAGACCGCGGCCTCTTCCGGCGCGGCCCCGCGAAGTTCGAAGCTGCTGACGCGCCGATCGCTCCTGCGCTCGGGGGTCGCCGCGCTGGCCGCTGTTCCCTGGGCGAAGCCGCTCGCCGCTTCCTCCCCGTCGCCGCACCGGAACCGGCGCAAAACCGCCTCGCAGGACGAAATCGTACTTGGCGTATCGGCCGCATTCTCGGGCCCCTCCCGCGGACTGGGCACGGAGCTGTATCGCGGCGCGATGGCCTATTTCAGCTACGTCAACGACAGGGGTGGAGTGAACGGCCGCCCGATCGTCCTCAAGCTCTACGACGATGGTTACCAGCCCGATGCGTGCGTGGCGAACACCCTCCGCCTCATCCAGGAAGACAACGTCCTGCTGCTCTTCGGATACGTGGGCACCCCGACCGTCACCCGGGTGCTGCCGCTATTGAAGCGATTCCGCGAGCAGCAGGTCTACCTCTTCTTTCCCTTCACGGGAGCGGAGCCGCAGCGCGAACCCCCCTACGGCGACTTCGCCTTCAACCTGCGGGCCTCCTACCGGCAGGAGACGGCGGGGCTGGTCGACAATTTCGTCCGCATCGGACGCCGGCGAGTGGCGGTTTTCTACCAGATCGACGCGTATGGGCGCAGCGGCTGGGCAGGGGTGCGGGAGGCGCTGGCACGGCACGGAGAGACGATCGTGGCCGAGGCCACGTACAGCCGCGGTACGCAGTTCGAAGCGAGCATGCGGCGCCAGGTGGAAATCCTGAAGGCCCACTCGCCCGACGCGGTGATCTGTATCGGCGCCTACGCAGCGTGCGCCGCGTTCGCCCGCGACGCCATCGATCTGGGGCTGCACGTTCCGGTGGCCAATCTGTCGTTCGTGGGGAGCGAAAACCTGCAGCGAACCTTGCGCGAGAGACGCAGGGACCCGGATTCGTACACCCGGTTCCTGGTCAATTCACAGGTCGTGCCCGCTTACGACAACGCGACCTTGCCGGCTGTGGGCGAGTACCACCGGTTGATGTTCCAGTACGATCCCCAACTGCCCGCCGATCTGGAGAAAGTCACCCCGGGTCAACCGTATCAGCCCCTGGCCCGCGGCTTCGTCAGCCTGGAGGGGTTTCTCAACGCGAAGCTGATGACCGAAATCCTCCGGCGCCTGGGCGGGCGCCTGGACAAGTCCCGGCTGGAGCAGGCGGTCTTTTCGGTACGCAACTTCCCCTTCGGAATCGACCAGTCCGTGTCCTTCGGACCAAACCGCCGGCAGGGGATGCAGAGAGTCTATTACACCGTTGCCGACGGCAGCCACTTCGCGCTCCTGCGCGACTGGGAAGCCAGGTTCGGTGCGGTATGAACCGGAAATCATGGTTACGGAATCACGAAGGCGACAGGAGAAAGTCCAGATGTTGAGAAGAGCAGCGGTCGTTGCCGGGTTTTTCGTCCTCATCCAGACAGGTTCGGCGGCGGCGCAGGGAAGCCTGCGGGGTAGGGTCACCGCGGCCGGCTCGGGCAGTGCCATCGCAGGGGCGCAGGTCAACATGGCGAACCTGGCGCTGGGGGGCATTACCGGTCCCAACGGCACCTATGAAATAGGGGACATCCCGGCGGGCATTCATGACCTGGTGGTTATACGAATCGGCTACCAGACCGAGCGGCGGCAGGTGACCGTAGTAGATGGCCAGCCCACGACACTGAACGTTTCGCTCAGCGAGGTGACGCTCGAAGTGGAGGGCCTGGTCGTGGTCGGAAGCCGCGCGCAGCCCAGAACCGTCACGGAGTCGCCGGTGCCCGTGGACGTGATCCCGAGGCGCGATGTCGTGCAGCAGGGGGACATCGACTTCGCCAATCTGCTGCGCAACGTAGTGCCGTCGTTCAACGTCAACATCCAGCCGATCAGCGACGCGGCCACCTTCGTGCGGCCAGCCAACCTGCGCGGCCTCGCCCCGGACCATTCGCTGGTGCTTGTCAACGGGAAGCGGCGGCACCGCGCGGCGGTGATCACCTGGTACGGCAATGGCCTCGCCGACGGCTCGCAGGGCCCCGACATCGCGCTCATTCCCGGCATTGCGCTGGAGCAGGCCGAGGTGCTGCGAGACGGCGCGTCCGCGCAGTACGGCTCCGACGCGATCGCCGGTGTCATGAACTTTGTGCTGAGGAACGACCGGTCAGGCGGCCTGATCGAGCTAAAGACGGGCGGGAACCTGTTTGGCAAGACCAGCGAGCCGTTCGAGGAAGGTTGGTTCCCCGGGGACGGCGAGATGTATACCCTGTCCGGGAACGTGGGGTTGCCGCTCGGAGAGACCGGCTTCCTGAACCTGACCGGCGAGTACGGTAACGCCAACCCCACGGACCGCAGCACACAACGCAACGATGCGCGCGCGCTGGTCGGCGCCGGCAACACGAGCGTCCGGTCGCCCGCCCAGATCTGGGGCTCGCCCCAGGTGTCCAACGAGATCAAGCTGTGGGCGAACACGGGCTACCTGTTCGACAACGACATGCAGGTCTATTCCCACGGCAACTACGTGAACAAGCAGGTCGAGGGCGGCTTCTACTACCGCAACCCGGGCACGCGCAGCGGCGTCTTCGGAACCCGGACCGACGACGACCAGCGGATCCTGCTGGTCGGCGACATGCTGGCCGCAGCGGATCCCAACGTACCCGTCGGAGCGGCGATGTGTCCCGAAGTCAGGGTCACCGACGATGGTGTGGTGATCAACGAGCGGGAGAACAAGGTTGCATACACGCGGATCATGAACGACCCCAACTGCTTCACCTTCCAGAAGATGTTCCCCGGAGGGTTCACGCCGCAGTTCGGCTCCTACGTCCTCGACGCGTCGGTTGTGGCGGGGCTGAAGGGCACCAGCGGCGACCTGAACTGGGACGCGAGCGCGTCGTGGGGCAAGTCCAACCTGGACTTCTACATGTACAACACGGTCAACGCCTCGCTGGGACCGGACCAGCCGTGTGCCGACGAGAGCAGGTCGCTCTCCTTCGTGGTGCCGAACCAGCCCTGCACCCCCTGGTTCAACCCGGGCATATACGACCAGCAGGAGGTCAACCTCAACCTGGATCTGTCCTACGCGCTGACCGAGCGGGTCAACGTCGCCGGTGGCGGGGAGTGGCGCAACGAGCGCTTCGAGATCATCAAGGGCAACACGGAATCGTGGACCGAGGGTCCGTTGGCCACACAGGGTTTCACACCCGGCTCCAACGGGTTCACCGGATTCGGTCCGCTGACGGAGGGCGACTGGAACCGGGACAACTTCGCTGTCTACGGCGACATGGAGATCCGGGAACCGGAGGGCGCCTGGACGCTCGGTGTGGCCGGAAGGGTCGAGCGGTTCTCGGACTTCGGCACGACGGTGAACGGGAAGATCGCGGGGCGTGTGAGCGCGTCGGAGACCGTCGGGCTCCGGGGCAGCGTCAGTACCGGCTTCCGCGCTCCCACGCCCGGACAGCAGAACGCCTTCAACATCACGACGATCTACGATCCCGCGATCATGGATCTGACGAACAACGGCACGATCCCGTCCACTTCGCCGTTGGCGGTGAATTTCGGCGGCGAGGCGCTCAGGCCCGAGACATCCGTCAATCTGGCATTGGGGGCCGTGTACGACAAAGGTCCGATCAGTCTTTCGATGGACCTCTTCCAGATCAGGCTTTCCGACCGTCTGACGACGAGCGCCGACCGGACGCTCACCCCTGCGGAGATCGAGGAACTCGTCGCCGGGGGCATCATCCGGCCGGGTGGCGTACTCGCGCGGTTCCGCTTCTTCATCAATGACTTCGCGACCCGGACGGACGGCATCGACGTGGTGGGCGCGTACGAGATCGAGGGAGCGAGCGGTTCCAGCACAACCTTCAGCAGCGCGTGGAACTGGACCCGGACCTCGGTCACGGACTTCAACGAGAAAACCCTCACCTCCCACCGCATCCGGATCCTCGAGGAAGGACTCCCCGACGTGCGCGGCAACCTGACGGCGAATCACGCCTTCGCCAGCGGGTTGCGTTTCCTGGTGCGCGGCAGCTACTGGGGCGGCTATTTCGACGGCGAGCAGCCGTACTACGATTCGGACCCGGATAACACCATCGACTACCCGGCCCGCATACTCTTCGATGCGGAGACGGCCCGCACGTTTGGCGACCGCTGGACGCTCACGATCGGCGCCCAGAACCTGTTCAACACCTATCCGGAGGAGTATCCGGGTGCGGCGGCCGGCGTTGGCAACCGCTTCGGCCAATTCACGCCTTTCGGCTTCAACGGGGGGTTCTACTACACGCGGCTGAGCTACGGTTGGTAGGGTGAGCCCGCACCGCGGCGGGGTGACGAGCGGCCAGACCCCTACCGCCCCAGTCCTTCCACTTCGACCAGCTGGACCCCAGCGATCATTTCCGGTTGCCATAGCAGCATTCTGCCGATGACGTTCTCGTCGAACACACCGCTGACCGCGGGATACGCCGTCAGTTGCCAGGCTTGCGTGAGCGTGCCAGTGGAGTCGTAGTGCTCAATGGACCGGAGTCTCTGGTCGCCGACGCTCACCACCAGCCCGCCCAGGGCTAGGAACCCGTCCGCGCCAAGAGGCAGGAAGTCCTTCGTGGTGGTGAGATTGAACGGCTGTGGTCCGAAGGGTGTGTCAATCCGGACGGGATCTTCGAGCATGTTCTGCAAATCATCGTGGATGCATCGCTGGATGATCGGTTGTGGCCGGGGGCCCAGGCTCCAGATCTGCGACGGCCCGGTAAACGCGATGTGGTTGCCGCGTAGCCGGGGTACCGCGGAAGCTCCCGAGCCGCGGTCCTCGGGAAGACCGAAGTCGACACGGGTGTGCACCGTCCGCACTTCGCCGTCCAATGTGGCTTCGTGAACCGTGGCCTCACTGGTCGCGATCAGCACTCTGCCGTCCACAACCGTGGCATGCTGGGGCCGCGTGTTCATGACGAGACGGTACTCGTTTCGGTCGGTGGCGCCGGGGCCGAACACGATCAGGGAGGGCGGGCTTCCGTCCACGATCACTACACGGTCGGCGTCCAGACGTCCCATCCCGACAGGATCCTCGTACTCCATGGGACCGGGACCCTGCCTGCCCCAGCTGCGAACCCTCCGAAGTTCCTGGTCCAGCTCCACGACCTGCTCCTCATACCTGTCGTAGACGAGCCAGCCGCCGGGCGTCCGGGCGGCCCGGCCAGGGTAGACTTCCGTGTTTTGCGCAATGACCCGCACGGCCAGGTCGGATCGATCGAGCTCGCAAGCGTTGGCGTACTCCTCCGGGATGGTCGTCCTGAAGTCCTGGAATCTCTGGGCTCTCGCCACCCCGGCACTCGTGGCGACCAGGGCGAGAATGACGGCAACTGATCTCATGGATCGTTGGCGATGCTGAACCGCCACACCTTGATGTGCGCAAATGGTTCAAAAATGAGTCCAGCCATCACACCCTCGTCGACTATCGCCCCATACGCCACGTCCTCGGGCAGGATAAGGCTGCCCCAATAGGTCGCGTCCTCGGTTCTATACAGGTCCACGAGGCGCGCGTCGGTCCGAGTAGCGCCTTCGTATGCCACGTAGAAAAACGTCGAGTCGTGATCCACCCAGCGCGCTCCCTCCGGGAATTCGGGATCAACTCTGGTTACAGTAAAACCCCGCGGGTCGCGCTGTGACACGAGTTCGGGGAATGGCCAGGGCTCCACGGTGGGAATCATCCTCACCGCGATGCCGCTTTCGGTCGCTACTCCGTGAACGAGGTAGCCGGCGTGAATGAACGCGACCAGCAAGTTCGGGGTCCGCGTCCCGCCCGCAATCAATCCCTCGCGCACCATCATTGAAGCGTCTTCCGGGAATCCCTCCGGCGACACCTCCGCAGTGACGTTTCCTCCAGAGTCGAATACCTTGAGCAACGGCCCCGACACCAGATTCAGGCCAACGCCGGTGCCGTCTCGGAGTCGAATTGCCCGGGTAACCTCAGGGAGGAGCACCTCATTCGCACCTCCGCCGTCGACGGCCACCCGTGTGAGCCTCCGATTGCTGGGATCCAGTGCCCAAATCTCTTCTCCTGCTCCGAAGATGCCCGTGACCCCCAAAAACTCCGCAGGTCCTTGACCTTCCCCCCCAACCGCCCAATCCAGTCCTTGGGATGTGATCCTCTTCAGCGCCGCGTCGCCGTAGTCAAACGTAACCACGCCTCCGCTGCCGTCTCCGACCAACATGGCAGGTCCCAAGAGCGGCGAATCGAAGCTGGGGGGCAGTTGCCACAACAGCTCCCAGGATACGGAAACTTCCCTACGCTCGGCAGCCTGCCCGGAAGCGCCCCCGATGCCGAGGGTGAAGAGCATGATGGTCGCGCAGCTGGTGGTGCACAGCCACGAGATCGGCCGCGGCGCGCGGGAGCGCCATGGGTTCCGCCTGGTCCTTGGGGTCATCGGCCTACAATTCTCCTTAGCCAGATTTATCCATGGACAGATAATTTTCTACTGATGGATAATTGTGGCTAAAGGGGGCTTCGACAAGGGCTGGGGGCCTACCGTCAGGGGGCATTCCGAGGACCGGTCGATGTCGACGAGCTGCGCCGCCGCCTCGACCTGGCAGGCGAGTGAAGCAGTTGCACTGCAGACAGGCAGTATTCGACCGCGCCTTCGTTGAGGACCTGGCGTACCGGGCGCGCACCGATCGCAGGCGGGGACTGCGCACGCTCAAGCTGGTGGACGCGGTGCTCCGCGATCCCTTTGGAGGGTTGGGCAAGCCCGAACCTTTACGCGGCGAACTCTCCAGGCGATGGTCACGCCGCATCGACACTGAGCACCGGCTGGCCTATCAGGTCACCGACGATCGAGTCCACTTTCTGGCGGCGCCGTATCATTACTGACGGGGAGGCGATTGAGGAGGGAAGCGGGAACGCACCCATTGCCGCGCGTTCACGAACCCGCCACTTTTCTCCCCCTCACAACGTCGCGACCTCATGTTCGGAAAGCCGTCCACCCATGACAAACAGCCTCGCACGCGCCCTCGCCCTACCGAAACTGACGGGACTACTCTGCGCCGCGCTGGTCTTTGTCACAGCCTCATGCGAACAGGGCGACGCTGGCCGGGAACCGAATCAGACCGTACCGGAGGTCACGGACTCGGGAGGTGTGAGAACGGTCCTCCTGGGAAGCCTTGAGGAGCTGTCGACTCCCCGGATTACGCCGGACTTCGTCGCGTCCACGCAGCAGCAAGGCATCGAATTGTTCAACGTCACGATGGCTCTCTTTCTCGATGACGGTGGCCTGGCGGTGGCGAACGCCGGAGCACTGGAAGTGCTGCTTCTGGCCGGTGACGGATCGCTGGCCAGAAGGGTTGGGCGGCAGGGAGAGGGCCCGGGCGAGTTCGCCGAGGTTACTTCTCTGGTCAAGGCGCCCGCCGGCTTCCTGGTGTACGATGCCCGGCTTGGACGCATCAACGAATTCACCGAAGCGGGGGACTTCGTCACGTCCGGGGCACTGTTTAGCCAGAGCCGTTTTGCAGATCTGAGGCCGCTGGCGCAATCGACTGACGGAAAGATGCTGGCTATCCTCGGTGCGCTGCGCTACTTCTCCGACAGAGACGAGGTCCGGAGGGACATCACGCCGCTGCTGGCATTCCGGGACAGCGAAACCGCGCCTGACACCCTGGCGCTCCTTCCGGCAAAGGAGTGGAGCTACACCGTGAGTGACGGCATGTCGTTCCGCAACGAAGTGGCGTTCGGCCGGGACGCTGTCGCGTTCGGATTCGAAGACCGGGCCATCATAGGAGACACCGACTCACTCGATCTCTCGGTCCATCTTGCGGATGGGCGTGTAACCCGGCGGATCCGCGGCAACGCTGGCGACCGCAGTGTCGGTGCGGATGAAATGCGTGCGTGGAAGGAGAGAGAGCTGTCCGAACTGGGATCGGACCCGCCGCCGCCGTTCGTCAGGGCCATCGAGGAGATGATCCACACGGAAACGTACCCGGCCTTCGCCACCGCAGTGCTGGGTCCGGATGAATTGATCTGGGTCGGCCTGCAGAATCGCTGGGGTGATGAAGAGAGGGCGTGGCTGATCGTGGAACCGGACGGACAACTGCGGGGCAGGGTCCAGCTGCCCGCTGAGGCAACGGTCCTGGCTGTCGATGCCCAACGCTTCGCCGTGCTTCAGCGCGACGACCTGGATGTGGAGAATATTCAGGTCTACGCGTATTAGAGGCAGGATGACCGACGGGCTATTGTCCCGGGCCGCCCGGCACGCGAAGCTCCGTTTGCCGAAGCCGCCCCCCATCACCCCACCGGCCCACTGACCTGCCACTCCACCACCTCAAGCGATTCCCCCAGCAGCTCCGCGCCCCGAACCGGCGAGATCAGCTCCTCCCCCACCGCCCGCCACACCAGCCGCCTGAACCGCTGCGGCTTCTCGAACGCCCCGAGCCCCTGGTCGTCACCGATCGGCTCCGGCTCCGAAGTCAGCCAGCCGCGGGCAAAGGTCGCGAACGCGCGCCGAACCGCGGAGGGACGCAGCACACCAATCTGGCCCAGCCGCACCAGCATCGCCGCCGCCGACACCCCATAAGTGTGTTTCAGCTGCGCGATCTCGTAGTAGGTAACGCGGCGACGCCGTGCTCCGACCTTCGCCAGGAGGTCCCGCCCGGGGACGAGGAACGCTCCCGCGAACCGGTTCATCGCCGCCTCAAGCCTGATCGCGGGGTTCCCGGTGGACCGGATGATCTTGTGTGCCAGTTCGTGGGCCAGGGTGAATCGCTTGCGCTCCACATTCGTCCGGGTGGACACCACGACCGCATCCGCAACGACCCTGCCCCGTCGCATCGCCCGGCACGCCAGGCCGCTGATCCGCTCGGGAAGATCGGCCTCGACCACCTTGATCCCCTTTTCCTCCAGGAGGGCGCACAGGCTGGGCACCGGATCCATGCCGAGGTCCCATGCCTCGCGGAGCCGGTCGGCGCGCTCGTCGATCTCGGTTTCGGTGGCGATGTAG
>JAPOOQ010000097.1 GCA_026713345.1 Gemmatimonadota bacterium
CCGCCTTCGCGCACGAGGAAATACGTGTAGCGCTGGTTCGGTCCCTGCAGATCCGAGCCGCCGACGAAGAAGCCGAACGCCTCGCGGCGCCTGCCGGGATCGAAGAGGAAGGTCTCGGATTCGATGCGGAAGTCGCCGGTGACGACGGAATCCGGGTGATACGCGATCATCGCCGGACCGGTGGTGATGTGCATCCCCGGCACCATGACCTCGAAGCTGAGGTCCTCCATGCTGGACCCTTCGCGGTCGAAGCGAACCTCCCAGCCTTCGGGCAACGGGCCTTTTTCCTCCTGCGCCTGCACCGGGGCGGAGCCGACCGCCGTGAGCGCCACAGCGGCCAGAATCGGGAACATCCTCGTGAGCTTCATGTCCATCCTTTCGTTGGATTGAGTCCCCCAACTTCGGGGCGCGCGCGCCCATCCGCCAGTCCCGTCACCACGACTCCGTCCGGCCCTGCGAAGTGAACAGGAGCACCCGCTCGGCCACCTCCTCGCCCGTGAGCCGCTCCCAGCACCGGGCGTAGAGGTCGACCTGGGCGCGGTAACGGCCGACCCTGTCCTTGAAGTCGGGATCGTCGCCGGTGTCCGTCTTGTAGTCCGCGACCACCCACTGCTCCCCCTCGCGGAAGACGAGGTCGATCACGCCCTCGATCACGTCGCCGCGCCCGGGGCCGGCGCCGACGTTGACGGCGAAGGGGATCTCGGCATGGCGCTCACCCGCCGTCATGGCCCTGTGCCAGATCTCCGAGCCGCGGACGGCTTCGACCATGGCGATGAGCGTCTCCAGTTCGGTGGGCGCCCCCGTGGAGTCGACCGGGCGCTCGTACTCGACGAGCAGGTCACGCGCCAGTTGCGTGAGCGCGTCGCCGGTGGTGCCCTCGCCGGCCGCCGCCAGCACCTCGTGCACCACGCTGCCCCACTCGAAACCGCCCGTGGCGGGGCGAAGTCCCGGCGCCGCGAAAGCCTCGCCGGGTGTCGGCCCGTCCGACGGGGGTGCGGCTCCCTTTGCCCGCGCAGTCACCGAGTCCAGCCGGTAGGTGGGCTCGCGCGTGCGACCGGCCGCTTCGGCGACCGCCGCCATCGGCCCCGCCAGATCCGTCTCCGGATCCAGCACATCCGGCGCGGGAGGATCCTCGCGCGGCAGCTCCACCACCCTGGCGATGCCCGGGGTTCCCCCCTCCCCCACCCCCCCCACCTCCCCACCCCGCGCGGCCTCGGCCACCACCCAATCCTCGACCGGCTCCCACGCCGACGCCTTCCCCTTCCGCCCCCCCACCCATCGCGCGACCCACAACTCATCCCGGGCCCGCGTCGCCGCCACGTAGAGCAGGCGAACCTTCTCCGCCTCATCGAAGGCGGCCTCGGTCTCCTGATCGGTCTCCCAGGTGAGCGGCTGCGCGATCACCTCCCGGCTCCACTGCCCCCGCTTCACCACGATCGGCATGGTCCCGCGGGCCACCCCCTCCCGGTCCCGGGCCACGCGCTTGTCGGGGGGCCACTGCGGCCCCGGGAACGGCGCCGCCAGGAAGACCACCGGCGCCTCCAGCCCCTTGGCCCGGTGAAGGTTCATCACCCGGACGCAGTTCGGACGTTCGGGCACCAGCGGGGCCTCCGCGTCCTCCCATTCCAGCGCCGTTTCCAGGGCGTCCACGGCCCCCGCGATCGAGGTGTCGCCCTCGAGGGCCCTGCCCCGCACGGCGTTGAGCAGGTAGACCAGCGCTCCGGCGCGCAGCTGTCCGAGCGTTCCGGCCGCGGCCAGCGGAAAGAGGCCCGTGCCGGCCACCAGGCGCTCGGCGGTCAGGTCTGCGGGCTCCCGGCGCGCGCGCTTCCACCACCCGTGCAGCACGTTGAGCGCGTCGGCCACCTCGCCGTCGCCGTCCGCGCTTTGGTTGACCCGGAAGCTCCCCCCGGCGTCCCGGTACTCCACGAGCCGGTCGAGGGTGATCCCGAAGAGCGGCCCGGTGAGCACACCGACGACGCGCACCTCGTGGGCCGGATCGGCGAGGCAGCGAAACAGGAGCAGCAGCGCGCCGAGCTCGTCCTCGAAGCCCACGCCCGCACCCGACACCTCGACGGGAAGGTTGCGGTCCTCCAGCGCCCGCGCGTAGACCCCGAGGAACTTGCGCGTGCGGGTCAGCACCATGAAGTCGCCGGGACCGCGCTCACCGGCCTCCACCCGCCGCGCGATCTCCGTCGCGATCCGTTCGGCGTCGTCTTCGGCCGCTTCGCCCTGGGTCCTACCCTCCACCTGGTAGGCCGACAGCACCCCGGGACCGGCCTCCCCTTCACCCCTCACCCAGGGTTGTACCAGGAGCGGGGCGAAGGCGGCCTGGCGGTCGGTTTCGTCGGGCGCAAAGCGGTCCTCGGCGTCGAAAACGCCCTTCACCAGCGCCTCGATCGCATCCAGGGAACGGAAGTTGGCCGCCAGCAGCAGCACGTCGCCGAAGGCTTCGAAGCGGGTCTTGACGAAGTCGTAGAGCGCAATGTCCGCACGCCTGAAACGGTAGATGCTCTGCTTCGGATCCCCGACCACGAAGAGGGCGCCCGGGCGGGGAACCACCCTGGTCCAGTCGGCTCCCTCCTCCGGTTCGCTCGTCAGCAGCAGGAGGATTTCGGCCTGCAGCGGGTCGGTGTCCTGGAACTCGTCCACCAGCATGTGCCGGTACCGCCTGCCCAGGTCGCGGCGGGCACCGGGCTCGTCCCGGAGCAGCGCCGCGGTCAGAACCAGCAGGTCCTGGAAGTTGAGCTCGCCGCGGTCCTTGCGCTGCCGGGCGAAGGTGCGGGCCGCGCGGTTGGCCACCCGCATCGCGACGGGGTAGCGGTACGCCCACCACGACCTCAGCAGCGCGTCGGCCCGGCTGCCGGCCTCGGCGAACTCCTGGAACGCGATGCCCAGCGCCTTGGCGTCGGCCTTCCCCACCGGATCGTCGGCCCACTTGCACTGCGTCAGCCCGCCCTTCTTCAGGTGGACCCTGGCCAGCGCGTCGAAGAAGGGGGTGTGTTCGCTCCAGTCGAGCGCGCGCCGCCAGTAGAGCAGGGTGCGCATGCGCTTGCCGAAGGAGTCCCATCCTCCCCGCGGCTTGCGGTCCCGCATCATGCTCTCGGCGCGGTCAAGGAGTTCGTTGAAGCGCGCGCGCACCGCCCGGATCTCCTCCTCGTCCGGCGGCGGCACGGGCTGGAAGCCGAAGTCCACATCCGGGTTCTCGACGAGCTCGTCGAAGAGGGGCTGCAGCCTGTCGGGCTCGATCCCCAGCCGCTCCAGCTCCTCCAGGTCGGGGTCCCCGTCCGACCCCAGCCGCTCGAGGAAATCCAGCCAGAAGGCGCGCTTCATCCTGACCCCCTCGGTCTCCTGCACCTCGCGGAAGCCCGGATCGAGGCCGGCTTCCAGGGGCCGCTCGCGGAGCAGCCTGGCGCAGAAGGCGTGGATCGTGCCCAGGAAGGCCCGATCAAGATCGCGGATCGCGTATTCCAGCCTCTCGTGGCGCGGGTCCTCCGGCGGCGTGCGTGCGAGCGCCTGCTCCAGGCTGACCTGGAAGCGCTGGCGCAGTTCCGCGGCCGCCTTGCGCGTGAAGGTGACTGCGGCGATCCGGTCGACGGTGCAGGTCCCCGTGCCGACCAGCGCGACCATGCGGTCCACCAGCGATCTCGTCTTCCCGGAGCCCGCCCCGGCTTCGACGAGCAGGTTGCTGTCCAGGTCGCCGGAGATGCGGTCCCGTTCGGCCTGGTCGGGGGGGCGCCGGCCGTTCCCGCTCACGTCACCGGCTCCTCGTCTTCCCAGTTGCGGGCACGCTTCAGCGCCGACAGCTCGGGCACGGTGTCCAGGTTCCGCTCCGTCCACTCCGCGTGGCGGCAGGACGCGTTGCCCTGCTTGTCCACCCTCACGCCGCACACCTCCTGAAAGTCGCAGTAGCGGCAGTCTCCGGGGTCGTCCGTGGCGGGAAACCAGCCCGCGGCCGCCCCCTGGAGCATCATGGCAACGAGCGCGCCGCCGTGTTGCAGGTCCGACACCGGGTACCGCCGGATGCGGTTTTCGCCGCGTCTGGTGGGAAAGTGATACTCCATCCGGTCGACGGGCTTGCCCTGCACCGCGGCCGCGGCGGCCGTGTAGAGCGCGTGCTGGAGGCGGCGGCCGCCCCGGTACACCCCCGACCTCCTGTCGTGGCCGTAGTCGGATCCCGTCTTGTAGTCCACCACGCGCAGGTGCGATCCATGGTCGTCCACGCGGTCGATGCGACCCCGCACGAGTACCGGGGCTCCGTCTCCGGCGGGGATTCCCAGGCCCACATCGTCCATCCCGAATTCCATCTCGAGCGCGGTCCAGGGGGGCGGCGCGCGACGGATCATCTCCACGAAGGAATGCACATCCTCCCGGAGGCGCACGGTCTCGATGTGCCGCACCACCGGGCTCGGCGACGGGACCTCCCGCGTCTTCCTGGCGATTTCGCTGTGAGCCAGCTCGAGCGCGAGCGCCAGAAAGGCGTCTTCGCCGGGTTCGATCCCCCGGTCGTGGGCGCGCTTCAGGGTCCGCTCGTAAACGTCGTGAAGCAGGCTTCCCCGCTGCAGCGCGTCGAGCCAGCGGTGCGGGTCGAACTCGGGGTCGTCGGGCGCCGAGACCCAAAGGACGTTTGCGAAGAGGAAGCGCCGCGGGCAGGCGCCCAGGCTCTCGAGGCGGCTCGCCGACAGGATGCGGCCGCGCAGATCCTGGTACGAGAACGGCGGGTCCCGCTCCCCGATGATGCCGGTGTGGACGCTCGCGGCATCGCGGTGCAGGGCGGCGGCCGCGGCGAGTCCCTGCCCCAGCCGCGGATAGGCCAGGCCCACCGCCTGCACGCCGTCGCGCAGTCTGCCGTCGCTGGTGGCGAGCGAGCGCAGCCACACGTCGCACTCGTCCAGATCCGCGCGCAGGTCCGCACGCGGAAGACGGGACTCGGTGACGCCAAGGCGCCGGTCCAGGTCCTCGAAGTTGAGGCTCCGGTCGCCCTCCATGAGGCGGAGCGCCTGCAGCAGCTCGGGCGCGGGGGACAGCGCGCGTGCCTCCGCCGGATCCCACCGGGCATAGCTGAGCACCAGCGTGCCCCGGAGACGCGCCACGAGTTGGGCGAAGTTGAAGCGCGCGTCGGCGGCGCGGTCGCTGGCGAAGGCGAGCTCGCCCTGCCCGAGCCGCATTCGTTCACGGTCGAGCAGCAGCGGGTCCTCGATGGTCGAGCCGGGGAAGTGCGTCGAGTCCAGCCCCACGACAAAGGTGAGCGGGCGGCCCGCTGCGCCTCCGTGCCTGAGGTCGCTGAGGTAGAGGTGGCCCGCGGCGGAGCTCCACGGAGCGGTGCCCTCGGTCCTCGGGGCCGGGATCCGGATCGCCAGCAGCGACTTCACGATGGCCGCGGCCGACGGAAAATCCGTGCGCCGGGTGAGGGTGGCCTCGATCCGGTCGAGGATCCGCACGAGGCGGTCGCGGGCGGTATCGTCGGTGTCGGTCCCGTCGGCCACGCGCGTGAGCAGGCTCTTCACGCCGGTGGCGACTGCGGCGGGAGAAACGCCCGCGGGCACCCCGGCCGACTCCGCCGCTCGCGCACCGTTTTTTGGTGCGCGGACCTCGGGCGTCGCCGCGAGCACAGGTTCCAGGAGTGCTTTCAGTGCGCGTAAAGTCTTTTCCTTGTACTTCTTGCGCCGTTCGAACCGCTCGTCGTCCTCGTACCGTCCGGGTTGCATTGCCGGGACCCCGCGCACCACCGCCTCGATCCTGTCCATGTAGCGTTCCCTGCCCCAGCCGATCCTCAGACGCCTCAGCGTCCGCGCCAGACGCGGGCCCGCGATCCGGTCGCCGGGCCCGGGCGGGCTTACGTCGCCGGCCTCCACCAGCGCGCGGAACACCGACTCCTGAAAGCCGCTCTCGACCCACTTGAAGTAGGTGGCCACGACCCTCCCGGGCCGCGTGCGCTCGACCGGAAGGCCGACGGCGAAGGTGACGGGAACTCCCATGGAATCCGCCAGCGCGTGGAGCGCGGAGCCGTACATCGCGGGATCGGAGGCGACGATTTCCACCTCGTCCCAGCGCGCGCCCACGTCGATGACCCTCCGGAGTACGCCGCGCAGTTCGTCGTGGACGGAGCCGGCCGCGAACAGGTCGATGCGCAGGCGCGCGGGACTCGGTGGGCCATCCCGCCACTGCTCCACCGCCTGCAGATAGCTGCCTGCGGAGTCGGGCTGCCCGGCGTCCCACAGGATCCCACGGGGTAGCGCCAGGCCGAGCACGGGATCGGTTGCGAGGATGGTGGCGCCCCGTCGCTCGAGTGTGCGCAGGAAGCGTCCGGCAAGTCCTCGATCGATGAGCCCGGGAACGAGAAAGATGGGGACACCCGCAGGACCGCCGGATTCTGCGGCGTCCGCGTCGACGACCCGGATCGCCGTCTCCAGCACCACCGCCGTGTCGGCCAGGTTCCTGGCGTCCAGCAGCGTTTCGAGACGCTCGACCACCGCAGTGAGCAGGATCTGGCGCCCCGATGCCCCGCCCCGGCCCTTCCGCAGCGCGTGGGCACGGATCCCCCCGAGCCGAAGCGCCTGCACCGAGTTCCGCACGGCATCCCGGAATCCGACCTTCTCGGCGAGACCCGCGAACCGGCTACCCAGCCCGGCTGCGGGACCGCGCATCATCACCTGGTCGATCGCCTCCTCCAACAGCGCCTGCTCGTCGAAGGCGTCCAGGACCCTCGTACCGGCTCGGGCCAGCGCCTTCGCGGCGTACTTCATCGCCAGCGGCCGCGGGGTCGTGACCTCGAATCCGGCCCAGGACCGGCCTCCCAGCACCACCTGTCGCATCAGCTCCTTTCCCTCGCCCCGCGTCCGCGCCACCAGAATCTTCCGCTGCCGGCCCGTCTCCCGTGCGATCCCGGCCAGCTCCCGGACCAGAATGCACGCACTCCCGGACCGGCCTGTCACTTCCTCCCGATCCGCTGGCGCACCCCTCTCCGGGTCCGGCGCGCTCGGCCGCTTCGCGTCGAAGTCCAGGCCGAGCTGCGTCAAGGCGAGCCAGCCCGGGCAGGCGCCTCACTGAAGATCGACCCCAGCCGCATCCCCGCCCGTTTGCGCCAGCCACCCCTGTGGTACGCGTCGCTTACCAGCAGCGGCAACGTCAGCGTGGCCTCGCCGTACACCATCCGTTCCCGCGACACCGCCACCTTGCCCCACGTCGTGGCCTCGCGCAGCGTCGACCCCGACAGGCCTCCGTCCCGCGCGTCCGCCACCGTGAGCTGCACGGCGTACCTGTGCATCGGCACTTCCTCCCCCACGTCCACCAGCATCCGGGCCGCGACCACCGCGTCCTGCGCGAAGTTCTTCGGCACGCCACCGCCCACCATCAGGAGCCCCGTCTCCTCCACCGCCAGCTTGATCTCGGCCAGTTCGTGGAAGTCCTTCCCGGAATCGAAGGCGATGTGGCCGACGCCCGCGCCGCCCGCCCTCGCCCGGTGCGCGACCACCCCGAACCCGGCCGACGAGTCGCTCAGCGCCGGCACGAAGACCGGCACTTCCTTCCGGTGCGCGGCCAGCAGGATCGACCGGGCGTCACCGTGATGCCGCTCCAGGTAAGCGCCCAGCTCCCGCATCAGCTCCCGGCTCGACCACGGACGCGCCTCCAGCCCATCAAAGATCCCGGCCACCGTCCGGTCGCAGCATTGAAGATCCGTTTCGTCCACATACGTGTCATAGATGCGGTCGATCCCCAGCGCGCGCAGTTCCTCGTCGTCGGCGACCGGCGCGTCGGGCGACCCCGGCGCCATGTAGTGGCGGAAGCCCAGCGCCTCGAAGAAGTCCTGGTCGACCACGACCGCCCCCGTCGCCACGATCACGTCGGCCATGCCGCACTCGACCAGAGTGATCAGCGCCTCCTTGAGCCCCGCCGACACCAGCGATCCGGCGAGGGTGAGGATCACCGCGCACCGGGGCTCCTCGATCATCTCTGCGAAGATGTCGGCCGCC
>JAPOOQ010000098.1 GCA_026713345.1 Gemmatimonadota bacterium
AAGCGCCATGGCATGGGGTGGGGCCAGCGGATGGCGCGCCCCGCCGGGATCGATGTCCGCCAGCAAGTTGCCGATCCGGCACACCGCGAAGCGGAGTGACCGGGGCAGCTCCGGATTGCGAATCAGGAATGCGAGCACGGACTCCCGCCGGACCACCATGGAACGGACTCGGCAGTAGAGTTCATACGCGGAGCAGATTCGCAACAGGTCCGCCCACCAGACCGAAGCGCTGGCTCCGCTCAGCGGGCCGGACCGGTCCCAGCTGTCCACGAGGGAAGTCTGGTGCTGCAGTCGCTCGACGTGCCGACCCAGCTCCATGAACCGCCAGGCGTCGTCGCGGGCCATCATCGCCTGGGAGACGCCGGCGACCAGTCGCAGTCGCCGGATCGCTTCGCGCACGAGCGAAGGAGGGCCAGCGGCCCAGGCGGCCGGGAAATCGGTCTCCTGGATCCAGAGGAACCCCTGATTGAGGCTGGTCCACACCTGAACCGGAAGCCAGGGACGCAGCTGTTTTGCATTGTCCCGGGCCTGCCCCCAGCACGATACGATCGAGATCGGCTGGGTCTCGTCCTCGACCAGAGTCCCGGCAAGTGTGTATGCGTCGGCGATGAGGAACGCCTCGGCCTCGTCCGCATCGGTGGGGACGGATGGCGAAGCGAGTCCCACCACGTCGTACAGAACGCGCCAGCTGTGCGCGAGCTCGCGGGCCGGCGTGTCGACCAGCCGGGTCAGCTGATAGTCGAGCAGGCGCGCGATCTGCTCCGCCCGCTCGAGGTAGCGTCCCATCCAGTAGAAGTCGGCCGCGGCCCGGGCGAGCATCATACCGCCGCCTCCTCGTTGCCGCGCAGAATCCACAGGTCCTTGCACCCGCCGCCCTGGCTCGAATTCACCACCAGTTCGCCCTTGCGCAGCGCGACCCGGCAGAGCCCGCCCGGCGCGATCCGGATCTCGTCGCGCCCCCGCAGCACGAATGGACGCAGGTCCACATGCCGCGGTTCGAGCCGCCCGTCCACGAAGCACCCGGCCCGCGAGAGCGCCAGCACCGGCTGGGAGATGTAGTTGGCGGGGTCGGCCCGCAGCCGCGCGATGAACTCCTCGCGCTCCGACGCGGACGCCTGGCTTCCGACCAGCATCCCGTAGCCGCCCGACCCCCCCACCTCCTTCACCACCAGGTCCTCGATGTTGTCGATCGTGTAGGCGAGCCCGTCGCTCTCCCGGCAGAGGTGCGTTTCGACGTTGGCCAGGATCGGCTCTTCATCGAGGAAGTAGCGGATGATCGCCGGCACGAACGCGTAGACCGCCTTGTCGTCGGCGACTCCGGTCCCCGGTGCGTTGGCGATCACCACATTGCCCGCGCGGTAGGCCTCGAAGAGTCCGGGAACGCCCAGCACAGAGTCCTCGCGGAAGGTCACCGGATCCAGGAAATCGTCGTCGATGCGGCGGTATACGACATCCACCCGCTTGAGTCCGGCCACGGTTCGCACATAGACGACCGAATCGTGCACCACCAGGTCCTTGCCCTCGACCAGGACCGCCCCCATCTCCCCGGCCAGGAAGGCGTGCTCGTAGTACGCGGAGTTGTAGCGGCCCGGCGTCAGCACGGCCACCCGGGGAGCCCCGCCCCAGGACCCCAGCGAGGCCAGGGTGGCGTAGAGGTCGCCGGGGTAGTGGGCAACCTCGCGCACCCCGTGGGCCCGGTAGAGGCGCGGGAATGCCTGCTTCATCGCGGCCCTGCACGCCAGCATGTAGGAAACGCCGGAAGGCACCCGCAGATTGTCCTCCAGGACCGCGAACCCGTCGCGGGTGCGGACGACGTCGGTCCCGCATACGGAGACGTACGCGCCGTGCGGAACCTTGAGCCCCCGCATCTGGACCCGGTACTGCCGACAGCCCAGCACGAGGTCGGCGGGCACCACGCCGTCGCGGAGCGAGTGGCCCTCATGGTAGATGTCCTCCAGAAACAGGTTCAGCGCGGTGAGGCGCTGCCGGAGACCCCGGTCGACGTGGTCCCACTCCTCCGCGCTCAGCACGCGCGGGACGCAGTCGATCGGGATGATCTGCTCGGACATCTCGGCGCGCCCGAGCACTGTGAACGTGATCCCCTCGTGGAGGAAGCGGCGGGCCACCCCGTCCTGCAGCGCAGCCAGGTCGTCCGGCGACGCCCGCGCCAGCATGGCCGCCAGGCGCTGGCAGGCTTCCCGCGGCGTGCCGTCGTGCTGGAACATCTCGTCATGGATCCCCGGATCCACCTCGTAGTGGGCGAAAGCCCCGGACCCGGCGGTGCAGGTCCGGGGCTGTTCGCCAAAGCGCTCGTCGAGCGATGTCGCTATCGAGTCGGGCACCGGCTCCGGCCCCTTTCGAGGGAGTGTGTCCAGCTCGCTGCTATGGGTCGCGGTAGTCGCTGCCGTCTTCCGGATCGACCATCAGCACGAACTCGGGATAGGCATCGATTCCCAGCTCGGCCGCGTCCTGCCCCATCTCCTCGACCTCTCTGGAGACGCGCGCGCCCATCGTCTTGTCGAGCACGGTCCAGAGGATCCATGAGGTGGTGAACACGAAGGCGCCGATACTCACGATTCCGATGAACTGCACCCCCAGGTTGGCCCCGCCGGCGATGCTCACGGCCAGCGTGCCCCAGATCCCGGCGAAGAGGTGGGCCGGCACGGCGCCGACCACGTCGTCCACCTTGAAGCGCTCCAGCAGCTTCAGCCCGACGGTGCAGATCAGGGCCCCGATCGCACCGATCACGATGGCCATGCGGGCATCGATGATGTCGGGTCCGGCGGTGATGGCCACCAGTCCGGATATCGCTCCGTTGAGTCCCGCGAAGAGATCCAGCCGACCGAGGATGGGCTTGGACACCAGGATCGCCGTGACGACACCGGCCGCCGCGGCGAGGTTGGTGTTGACCAGCACGTTGCTCATCAGGACCGCATTGGCCGCCCCGTCCAGCGCCAGCACCGACCCCCCGTTGAACCCGAACCAGCCGAGCCAGAGGATGAAGACGCCGAGCGTGACCCCGGGGATGTTGGAGGGCGGGGTGGACTTCACCGTGCCATCCTTGCGGTACTTGCCCCAGCGCGGCCCGACCACGAGCAGTCCCGCGAGGGCCGCCCAGCCTCCGGTCGAGTGGACGATGGTCGATCCGGCGAAGTCCTGGAAGCCCATCTCGCTGAGCCAGCCCAGTCCCCAGGTCCACGCGCCCACGACCGGGTAGATCACCCCGGTGAGGACCGCGGTGAAGGCGAAGAAGGCCCAGAGGTTGACCCGCTCGGCCAGCGCACCGGATATGATGGACGCCGTAGTGGCGACGAAAACCATCTGGAAGAACCAGTCCGAGGTGACGGCGTAACCGTTTTCCAGCACCGCCCCCATCGCGCCCTCGTTCCCGTCAAGGAGCGCGATCTCATCGGCCGACGGGCCGTAGAACAGGTTGAGCTTCCCGATGAAGCCGCCTTCCACGTCGGTGTACATCAGGCCGTACCCGATGATGTAGAAGACGAGTCCGGCGATCGCGTAGAGCCCGATGTTCTTCAGGCAGATCATGGAGGCGTTCTTCGACCGCACCGACCCGGACTCCAGCATGGTGAAGCCGGCGCACATCCACATGACCAGCGCCCCCCACACGAGGAAGGAGTAGGTGTTGAGGACGAAGCCGGTTTCCGCGGCGGTGCTCTGGGCGGCCACGCCCGCAGGCCAGATCGCGAGGGCGGCGAGCGCGAGGGGAACGCTCAGGGCGAAGCGTCCGAACCGGTTCGGGGGGTGATTGACTCTGTTGCGGGGCCTGTGTGGTATCATGGTGACTCCGGTGGGTGGGGTAGGATGGTGTCAGGCGAGTTGTCAGCGAATCATCGGCGGTTCTTCAGCGTCTTGTCGGCGGACCGGATCGTCGCGTCCGCCGCACTGGCCGGGACCGCCGGAGCCATGGATCACGGACATCAGAATGTGGCCTTGCGGGGGGCCACGCAAGATGTAGGCAACGCGGGGGCCGAAGTGGGCAGGGGACTTGACGCGAAGGGTATCGAATCCTTCACTTTGGCGCTGTCACCGCGGGTGCCAATGTTGGCCATGGTGAATTGATGCGTCACGAACGCCCCCGGGGCCGGGGACAGACCGACCCCACTACAACGGAGATCTCCGGATGAGAGAGCGATCGATTGCCACACTTGCCCTGATTCTTGCGGCCCTTTCGGCGAGCGCAACGCCCGTCGCGGCCCAGGAGATCCGCGCCCGTACCGGCTCCAGCGTCGTACTGGGCGGACGGGTGCAGGTCCAGTACGAAGCGCCCAGCGTGGAGGGGCAGGCGGGAACGTTCTTCGTCAGGAGAGCCTGGGTGACCATGGACGGCACCGTGAGCGACCGCGTGGGCGGGCGCGTCCAGTTCGACGCTCAGGGCTCGGCCGTTCTGGAAGCCTACCTGGAGCTGAAGCCCTCCGACGCGTTCCAGGTCCAGATCGGCCAGTTCAAGCGCGGCATGTCCTACTTCTGGCTCGTGGCCAACTCGGACCTCCCCGTGATCGAGCGAAATGCCCGCGTCACCGGCGTCGATCACTGCCCCGGTGTGGGCGGCGTGTGCACGTTCGGCCAGTTCACCGGCTCGCTGGGACTCGACAACTACGAACCCGGCGTGCTGATGACGGGGCGCCTCGCGGGGCGGCGCCTGGGCTACCGCGTCACGGTGACGAATGGCGAGGGGCTGGGCAGGAAGGACGTCAACACCAGCAAGTCGGTCTCCGGAAGGGTTTCGGCGTACCTGGCGGGGAACACCCGTGTGTCCGGCTACATGGCCCTGGACGAGACCCTGAACTCCGAGGGCGAGACGATGAATGTCCCGGCCCTCGGCGCGGAGTTCGAGTTCGGCACCTGGCGGCAGGGTCCGCACCTCATCGCCAACGCGCTGCGCGGGCGCAACTGGAAGCTGAACGATACCGCGAGCTTCTCCACCTACCAGGTCATGGCGTTCTGGTACCGGGAACTGGCGCCCGAGACCGGACTCGCGGGAATCGAGCCGCTACTTCGCGTCAGCTGGGCGGACTCCGGCGCCGAAGGTCCGGATAGAGTTACGGGCACGGTGGTCACGCCCGGCTTCATGGTCTATGCCGCGGGACGGAACGGCATCTCCGTGAATCTCGACATTTACCGGTCGGGCGACCGGAGAGACTGGTCGCTGAAGTTCCAGGCCTTCACCTTCTTCTAGCGCGACCGAGGGCCGCGAGCCCGTGAACGCCCCCGTCTGCGGAAAATCGCAGACGGGGTTGCGACCACGGGGGGTCTAGTTGGAGAAGCTGGCCTGTGCCTGTTCGAGCGTATCGAAGACCTTGGTAAGGCGGACGAACCCGCTCACCTCGAGGACCTCGCGAATGTGATCGGGCACTCTGCACAGCGCCAAACCGCCGCCGGCTGCGCTCGTCTTCCTGATCGCGATCAGCAGGACGCGCAGCCCGGCGCTGCTCATGTACTTGAGGCCGCTGCAGTCGACGACGAGTCCACTTACGCCCTTGTCGATGACTGACCGCAGCTCCTGGTCGAAGTCCTTGGCGTTGGCGGAGTCAACGCGGCCACTAACCGTCGCGACCGCGGTGGTTCCAGAATAGCTGGTTTCCACGTTCATGCATTTTCCTCCAGGTGCGCTTCTGTTGGCTGCACGAGGCTGAGGTGGTTCCATCCGTCTCGTCGCTCGTATTCGAGCTCCTTCACGAATGCTTTGGTAAGGTGAATGCCGAGGCCGCCGACACTGCGCTCCTCGGCGGAAAGGTCCAGATCGGGGTCCGCCGCGTCGAGCAGCGGGTTGAAGGCGCGACCGTTGTCCTTGATCACGGCCGCGACACGCTTGTCGGTTAGATGGAGCATTACCTTGATAACGGGATCGGTCGAGTGAGGTTCGAAGGCGTATGAAACCACGTTGGTCAGGAGTTCGTCAAGTGCCAGCTGGAACTTGAAGACGATGCCCATCGGCACACCATGCTCGAGACAGATCGACTCGAACTGTTCGGCGACCCGTCTGGGTTCGTCGCCATCGACGCTGATGTCCCACTCATAGTTGACCTCCAACCTTGTCCTCCTCCGAGGGAGCTGTCGGCACGTCTCTCTCACCAGCCGTGCGTCCCGGTGACGCCCTCCTGCGCGCCCCCGCCGGCCGGTCCGGATAACTTGTCGCCCAAAAGCTACTGGCCAAGCGACCACAAGTCCAGAACCCGGGAGAATGCGGGCCGGTAGGGAATAGGCTACATTGGATCGGCTTTTCGCGCCACGGTACTACGTGCGCGGCGCAATTCAGACCCTGCGGCCTGCCGGTGCCCAATCCGGTGGAGTGTGAACAGCGTGGCGAAGATCCTGGTGGTTGATGACGAGCCCGATCTGGAGATCCTGCTGAGGCAGAAATTCCGCCGGAAGATCCGCTCTGGAGCGCTCACCCTGATCTTTGCCCAGAACGGGGTCGAGGCACTCGAGCAGCTCAAGGCTCACGACGATGTGGACATGGTGTTGTCCGACATAAACATGCCGCAGATGGACGGGCTGACCCTCCTCCATCAACTGAACGAACTGAACCGGGACCTGAGGGCGGTGATCGTCACCGCCTACGGGGACATGAAGAACATCCGCACCGCGATGAACCGCGGCGCCTTCGACTTCATCACCAAGCCGATCGACTTCTCGGACCTGGAGACGACGATCGCCAAGACGCTGGCCCACCTGGAGGTCATGCGCGAAGCACTGCGCACCCGGGACGAGCTGGTTGCCATACGCCGCGAGCTCGGTGTGGCCGCGCGGATGCAGGAGTCGATCCTGCCGACGGTCTTTCCGACGGATACGCGCTTCGAGATCCACGCCTGCATGACCCCCGCGCTGGAGGTGGGCGGCGATTTCTACGATTTCTTCCGGCTGGAAGACGACAAAATGGGGATCGTGATGGCCGACGTGTCGGGCAAGGGGGTGCCGGCCGCGCTCTTCATGATGGTGAGCCGGACGCTCATGAAGGGGACCGCCATCGGGGAGGCTGATCCGGCCACGGCGGTTGCGGAGGTCAACCGGCTGCTGGTCGAGTCCAACGAAGAGTCGATGTTCGTCACGCTCTTCTACGCCACCTTCAACCCCCTGACCGGCCTGCTGGAGTTCGCGAACGGGGGGCACAATCTGCCCTATGTCGTGAGGAAGGACGGCAGCGTGGAGCAGATCGACTGCGATTCGGGCATCGTTCTGGCGGTGCTCCCCGGCTTCGATTTTCCCGGGGGGGCGATCGAGCTCGAGCCGGGGGACGTGGTCTTCTTCTACACCGACGGCATCACCGAGGCGATGAACGAGGCGGGCGAGGAGTTCGGGGACGATGCGCTTGAAGAAGTCCTGGAGCGGGTTGCGGGGTCCAACGCCGAGGCCTTCAGCGAGAAGGTGGTGGAGGCGGTCCGGGTCCACGCCGGCGAGGCGCCTCAGTCCGACGACATCACCTGTCTGTGCCTCAGGTACGCGCACCCGGAGGAATGATGAACCGGCCGCGCCTGCCGCTCTGGGGCCTGCCCGCGCTTGTAGTCCTTACCTGGGCCTGTGAGGCTCCCGCTCCACCGGAGGGCTCCGGTCCGTCCGCCTCCGATGACGCTTCTGCCGCGGCCGAACCGGATCCGTCGGCCGCGGAGGGGGCGGGTTCG
This sequence comes from Gemmatimonadota bacterium, assembly GCA_026713345.1. Taxonomy (GTDB): domain Bacteria; phylum Gemmatimonadota; class Gemmatimonadetes; order Longimicrobiales; family Gaopeijiaceae; genus Bin94. Next base: position 7,641 of record JAPOOQ010000098.1, read on the forward strand.
TCGGGCGATCCCCAGGCCGCCCCCGAAGACCTGCTCGCCGCCCACGGCATCTTTGACGACTCGATCGTCTTCGGGCAGTCGGCGGCGTTCAGCGGAGATCCGGCGGGGCTCGGTATCAACATGCGGCTGGGGATCCGGGCCGCTTTCGACGAGGCCAATCGCGCAGGGGGGATACACGGCCGGGAGCTCAAGCTCATCTGGGAGGACGACCGCTATGAGCCCGAATTGGCCGTGGAGAAGACGAGAATGCTCATCCACCACGGAATCTTCGGGCTGATCGGCGCTGTGGGAACACCTACATCCGCGAGGGCCGAGCCCATCGCCAGCGAATCCCGGGTGCCTTATATCGGGGCCTTTACGGGCGCGGGACTACTCCGTCGCGAGAATCAGCGGTACGTGGTCAACCTGCGTGCGTCGTACGACCAGGAAACCGAGGAAATGGTCGAACGGCTTACCACCGACCTCAACTTCAGCCGCATCGCCATCCTGTATCAAGACGACAGCTACGGATACGCCGGGCTGAGCGGGGTACGCAAGGCGCTCGAAAGACGCAACATGGCGCTCGTCGGGGAGGGGACCTACGTGCGCAATACGCTTGCGGTCAAGCGCGCGGCGCTGAATCTCCGGGAATCCAACCCCCAGGCAGTGATCATCATCGGGGCCTACCGGCCCGCGGCGGAGTTCATCAGGTGGGCCCGCAAGCTCGGGATGCGGACGACCGTGTATGTGAACATCTCCTTCGTAGGAAGCAACAACCTGCTCAGGGAGCTGGGTTGGTCGGGGGAAGGAGTCGTTGTTACCCAGGTCGTGCCTTTTCCGCTGGATGCCGACATTCCCGTGGTGGTCCAATACAGGGACGCGCTTGAACGACACGATTCGTCCGCCCAGCCGGGGTTCATTTCGCTTGAAGGATACCTGGTGGGACGACTGGTGGTGGAGGTCCTGCGAAGAGCTGCCGACCCTGACGGCGCCCCTCCCACCCGTGAGTCATTCCTTCAGACTCTGGCGGAAGCGGGCCCCATCGACCTCGGTGGCTTCGTGGTCGAGTACGGTCTGCGGGACAACCAGGGATCGGAGGCGGTATTCCTGACCGTCATCAGGGACGGCCAATTCGTTCCCGTCAGCGAGCTCTCCCGATGACGGACTCCCCACACACGGACTCCCCACACACGGACACCCCGAAGACGCTCGATCACCGCCTCCACTCGGCTTTCGAGTGGATACTGCCGCGACTTCCCAGCCGCCTGGGCGAACGGGTGCGCGAAGCGACGGGGGGCCGGTTCGGCATCGGCAGCCAGATTGTGGTGGGGCTGGGTGGCGGCGTGCTGCTGACGATCGTCTCCATCGTGCTGGCCCTGGTCCTGATGTCGATCGTGAACAATCAGCAGACGCGGGTCGCACAGGAGTACATGCCCGGGCTCGCGGGCGCCGTCGGCGTGGCCCGGTTCAGCGCGGAGCTCGGCCGGGCCACTCCCGAGCTGCTGGCAGCAAGTAACCCGCAGGACCTGGACGAGGTCCGGCTCGAAGTGAGCGGGTCACAGAACCGTCTCCTGGAAGCGCTTGCAGAGGTGGCCGCAGCCGAGGAGTCGCAGGACGATGCGGGGACGGGACAGTCGGTGGTGCCACTCGCCGACAGCCTCCGGGCAGTCGTGGAAGACATCTACCAGTCGGTGCTCAACCGGATGAACCACCAGCAGCGCCTCGATGTGCTGGAGGAACAGCTCGCGGCGGTGGGTCTGACGGTGGACGATTTTCTGGAGGGCGAGATCGACGACCAGTACTTCTTCATGCGGACCGGGCTCCGCGAGCTGGGCGACATCCCGTTACCCGAATCTCAGCGCCGGACCGTCGCGGAACTCGACCACAAGGACGGACTGTCGGACTTCAAGGCCTCGTGGAACCGCGTCACGGCACTCATATCGCTGGCGATGACGGAAAACGACATCGAGGTGTTGAACGCCACCCGCGAACGCGTGGGGACTGCGTTCACCGACATGACCGACGCGCTGGAGGACATCCGCCGCCGGCCCCGGGAGAGGTTGCTGGAATTCGTCAACGAACTACAGGATATCTACGACGGGCCCGATGGAGTCTTCGCGACGCGGACCGCCGAGTTGCAGGAGCTCGCTGCAGCCGAGGCGCTGGTGGCGGAGAGCGACCGGATCACGACTCAGCTGGTCAACCAGGTCGAGATGCTCACCGGCGGCGTGCAGGCCTCGGCCCAGCAGGCGGCGGACCGCTCCAACACACTCGTGCAGGTGGGCGTTTGGTTCCTGCTGACCGTCACCGTCCTGACGATCACCCTCGGCGTCGTGGCCTGGAAGTTCTTCGGCGAACGCCTGCTGGTGCGGATGGGACGGCTCTCCGACGCGACCCGGCGGATGTCGAAGGGCGATCTCGAGGTCCAGGTTCAGATCGAGGGCAACGACGAGCTCACGGACATGGCCGGAGCGCTCGAGGTCTTCCGGCAGCACGCGGTGGAGGTGCAGCGGCTCAACCTGGTCGAGAAGCTGGCCGCCGAGGTGCAGTCGAAGAACGACGAGCTCGAAGACACCCTGGAGAATCTGCGCCGCACCCAGCAGCAGGTTGTCAAGCAGGAGAAGCTGGCCTCGCTGGGCGCACTCACCGCCGGAATCGCGCACGAGATCCGCAACCCGCTCAACTTCGTGA
>JAPOOQ010000099.1 GCA_026713345.1 Gemmatimonadota bacterium
GAATCCCGGCCTCGACCTTCCCCACAAGGTCCGCGCCCACGTCGGCGGCCTTGGTGAAGATGCCCCCGCCCACCCGCGCGAAGAGCGCGATCGAGGACGCGCCCATGGCGAAGCCCGAGATGATCGCGGCGAAGCTGGGCAGGTCGTCCGTTCCCGGAATCGCGTCGGCGGCCAGGAGCCAGTACAGCAGACCGATCCCCAGCAGCCCCAGCGCGGCGACCGACAGTCCCATGACCGCGCCCCCGAAGAAGGCGATCCGGAGCGCCTTGCCCTGCCCTTCCTCGTTGGCCGCGGCCGAGGTGCGCACATTCGCGCGCGTGGCCGCCTTCATGCCGAAGAAGCCCGCCAGCACGCTGCTCGCGGCTCCGGCCACGTAGGCAAGCGCGGTCGCCTGCCCGATCGCCAGGAAGAGGAGCACGGCCACCACCAGCACGAAGACGGCCAGCACCGTGTACTCGCGGCGCAGGAACGCCATCGCGCCGTCGTGAATCTGGTCCGCCAGGTCGCGCATGACGCTGTTTCCGTCCGGCTGTGCGACCATGTAGCGGTACACGACGAGCGCGGCCAACAGGCCCACGCCTCCGGCCACCCAGGACCAGCTGGTCAAGTCCAGTAGTTCGATCACGGCTCTTCCGTTTCCTGTGTTTGAGGTTGATTCAGTTCATCGGTTGAAGCGGTTCATGGCGGTCTCGATGCCCTCCTCCGCCCATACCGCCACCGCCCGGCTCAGCTCGGGCAGCAGCGCGGTGACGGCATCCTCGTCCTCCTCCGGCATCGGCGACAGCACCCAGTCCGAAAGATCCTCGCCAGGCGGCTTCGTGCCCACGCCGACCCGCAGGCGGGCGTAGTCGGGGGTGCCGAGCGCCGCGGTCACGGACCTGAGCCCGTTGTGGCCGCCCGCTCCGCCCCCGGGACGCAACCGGACCCGGCCGACATCCAGGTTCGCGTCGTCGGCGACGACGAGCAGATCGGTTCCGGTGTCGAATCCCCAGATTTGCCAGAGCTTCGTCAGCGCCTGGCCGCTGCGGTTCATGTAGGTGCGGGGCTTGATCAGCATGAACGTGCGTCCGCCGATCCGCCGGGTGGTCTCCAGGCGTCTCGTGCGGCGTTCGAAGGGGTCGAAGTCATGATCGTAGGCGAACCGGTCCAGCACCCACCACCCGACGTTGTGCCGGGTGTCGTCGTGCTCCGGTCCCGGGTTGCCGAGACCGACCACCACCCTGGTGCCGGAACGGGACGCGCTGCGTTCGGATTCGGCGCCCGCGGTCAATCCTCTGCTCCGCCGGCCTCTTCCTCTTCGGCGCCGTCCTCGTCGGGCATGCCATCCACATCGACGGCTTCCTCATCGATCTCCTCTTCGCCGGGCTCCGGTCCCCTGGGTGCCACCACCGCGCAGACCGCCTGGTCCGGGTCGACCAGATTCTCCACGCCCTCGGGCATTTCGAGATCTCCCGCCCGCAGCACGTCGCCCGTATCGAGTTGGGTGACTTCCACCTCGATCGCGGCCGGAATCTTCGACGGTATGCACTTCACGGTGATGTCGTGGACGACATGTTCGAGGATACCGCCCTCGCGGACGCCCACAGGCACTCCGATCACGTGGACCGGGATGTTCACCTCGATGGCGACGCCGCGCCGGACCCGCAGAAAGTCGACGTGAAGCAGCTCGGTGCGGTACGGGTGCGCCTGCACTTCGCGGACCAGCGCGCGCTCGGCCTCGTGCTCGTCCACCATGAGGTCGAGGATCGTGTTCTCGACTGAAATGGACTGGAAGAGGCGCAGCGCTTCGTGCGCCTCCATCGAGACCGGCACAGGCTTCTCGCCGCCGCCGTAGATGACGCCCGGCACGCGTCCCGCGCGCCGGAGCTTGCGGGCAATCCCCTTACCGGAGTCATGCCGCGTCCTGAGGTTCAGTGATGTTTCCATATGACTGGTTCTCCGCCGGTTGCCGGATCCGGAAATTCTAGGCCAGGGCCACCTTCCGAGGCCCCTTCTTGCCCTCCTTGATCTCGAACAGCTGGCTGACCGATGCGTTGGAGTGGATATACTTGATCGCCCGCGACAGCAGGTCGGCCACCGAGAGCACTCTCATGCGGTCGAACCGTTTGGCGTCGGGGATGTGGATCGTGTTGGTGACGACGAGCTCGGCCAGGGGGGCGGC
>JAPOOQ010000100.1 GCA_026713345.1 Gemmatimonadota bacterium
AGCCGAAGCGAGGATTGCGCCCGCGCCCCCTGGCTTCCAGGATCGCCCGGTATGCCTCGAGGGGCTCCATGGCCGCCTGCCCCGCGTCGCTCGAACGGAACCGGTCGCGCGGGTGGTCCCACGAGCCGTCGGCGACCAGTTCCGAGAGCGATCGGGCCGCCGAGCCGCCGAGCCCCAGCGCCTCCATCCCCGCGCGGGTCTTCGCCGGACCCGCCCGGCCCGCCTTGTCGATCACCGCAAGACACCCCGCACGCTGCCCCTCTCCCACCCCGACCTCGTCGAGCACGGCGGTCACCAGGCGCCGGTCGTTCACGCGCGCGACGAAGTCCCCTTCCCCCAGCCCCAGCGCGCTCACCGCGTCGATCGCGACCGCGGCGACCTCGGCGTCGGCGCCGATCCCCGCCTCGCCCACGATGTCGGCGTTGAGCTGGAAGTGTTCACGGAGCCGGCCCCGCTGGCTGCGCTCGTAGCGGAAGAGCTGCGGGATCGAGAACCAGCGGATCGGCTTGGCCATCCCCCGGCTGCGCTGCGCCAGGATCCGCGCCAGCGACGGGGTCATCTCGGGGCGAAGCGCCACCCTGCGGCCGCCCTTGTCCGCGAAGTTGTAGAGCTGCTCGACGATCTCGGGGCCGCTCTTCTCGACGTACAGTCCGAGCGGCTCCAGCGGCGGCCCGTCGTACTCCATGAATCCGTAACGCCGGCAGACGCGGCGCCAGGCCTCGAAGATGTGGCTGCGGAGAGCGAGGTCCGCGGGCACGAAGTCCCGGAAACCGGGCAGCTTCGCGAAGGACTTGTCGGAGGGCATGGCCGCGAATCTAACCCTGCCGGCCCGGGGAAAGAATCCCCTGGGTTCCTTCAATCCCGCTCGGCGGCGAAGGGACTGAGCCCCATGAGCAGGAGCACATCGCCCACGGTGTGGCACGAACCCGTGACCACGACCGTCCCTGCCCGGCAGAGTTCGGTGGCGCGGGCGAGCGCCGCCCCCACGTCGGCGACGACCTCCACCGGCGTGCCGCGTTCCACGCGCGCCGCGGCCTCGGCGGGGTTCCAGCTGCGTCCGGCCGGCGCAGAGGCGGGGTTCGTGAATACGGCCCGGTCGGCGAGGTCCACCAGCGGCGGCAGCATGCGCGACCAGTCCTTGTCGCCCAGGATTCCGGTGAGGAGCACGAGCGGCCGGGGGGGCGCCAGGTCCGCGAGCACCCTCGCCAGCGCCTCGACGCCGGCGGTGTTGTGCGCCACGTCAAAGACGAAGAGGCGTTGCCCGACGCGCCGGATCTGCCCCCGCCCCGGCCAGCGAACGGCGGCCACCCCGTCACGCAGGGCGGCGGGAGCGGGGGGAGGGCGCAGCAGCTCCAGCGCGCGCACCGCGAGCGCCGCGTTGGTGGCCTGGTGGGCGCCGGGCAGCGGGGTCTCCAGCTCCAGGGCGTCGCCGGCAGTGGTGCGCAGGTGGAATTGCGTGCCGTGCGGGCCGAGACGAAGCTTCGAGATGTCACGCCACGTCTCCACCCGGTGGAAGGGGGCGCCGACCGCCGCCGCGCGTGCCTCAAGCACCGCGAGAACCGCGGGCCGCCCCTCGGCGGTGACGAACGGCACGCCCGGCTTGATGATCCCCGCCTTCTCGCGTGCGATCTGCTCGAGTGTGTCGCCCAGGTACTCCTGGTGATCCAGCGCCACGTTGGTGATCGCGGTGACCTCGGGCGTGATCACGTTGGTGGCGGCGAGACGCCCGCCGAGGCCCACCTCGACGCAGGCGCTCTCCACGCCCTCCTCGGCGAAGACGTGCAGCGCGAGGAGGGTGGTCGCCTCGAAGAACGACATGCGGAGGCCCTCGGCGAGGGGGCGAAGCCGGGCTGCGGCCGCGGTGAGGCGAGAGGCCGCGACGGGGCGGCCGTCGATCATGATGCGTTCCCGGAAGGAACAGAGGTGGGGTGAGGTGTAGAGGCCGGTGCGGTGGCCGTGCCGCGTGAGGATCGACGCCCAGGTCGACGCGACGGAGCCCTTTCCGTTCGTGCCGCCGACGTGGAGGGTACGGTAGCGGTGGTGGGGGTTCCCCAGCTCCTCCAGCGCCGCCTCCATGCGCTCCAGGCCCCAGTCGACCACGGCGGGAACGCCCGGGAAGAGGGCGTCCATCAACGGATCGGGACCGGGAGTGCGGCCCGTCAGCCCCAGGGTCTCCAACCCTCCCGGCAGTGTCGCAGCACCTGTGCGATGGCGCCCTTCAGTTCGCGCCGGTCGACGACGCGGTCCACCATCCCGTGCTCCTCCAGGAACTCGGCGCTCTGGAAGCCCGGCGGAAGCTCCTGCTTGATCGTCTCGCCGATCACGCGCGGACCCGCAAACCCGATCAGGGCCCCGGGCTCGGCGAGGTTCACATCGCCGAGCATGGCGTAGGACGCGGTGACGCCGCCCGTCGTGGGATCGGTGAGCACGGAGATGTACGGGAGGCCGCGTTCGTGCAGGCGGGCCAGGACCGCGGAGGTCTTCGCCATCTGCATGAGCGAGAAGATCCCCTCCATCATCCTTGCGCCCCCCGATGCGCTCAACACGATCAGGGGGAACTCGCCCGCCAGGGCGTCCCTGCCGGCGCGCGCGATCTTTTCGCCCACCACCGACCCCATCGAGCCCCCGATGAAGCTGAAGTCCATGACGGCAAGCGCCACCGGGATGCCTTCGATCCGGGCCCTGCCGGTGATGACGGCCTCGTTGCGGCCGGTTCGGCGCCGCGCCGCCTCGAGGCGGTCCCCGTAGTCCTTCAGGTCGGTAAACCCCAGCGGGTCGCCGCTCGCCATCTCCGCATCGCGCTCCTCGAAGGAATCCGGATCGGCCAGAACCTCCAGGTAGCGCGCAGCCGAAATCCGGAAGTGATGCCCGCACTCGGGACACACGCCCAGGTTGCGTGCCAGGCGCTCCCGGTAGAGGATCTCGCCGCACGCGCCGCACTTCTCGAAGACATCGCGCGGCAGATCCCGCCGATCCTCCGAGGTAAGCCTCTTCTTCTGCTTTCGAAACCAGGTCAATTCAACGCCTGCTTCCCGGGATCAGGACTTGTCGCTCGCCATTGCCACCACGATCGCGGCGGCCAGCCACGATGTCAGGAGGAAGGATCCCCCGTAGCTGATGAACGGAAGCGGGATCCCGGTAATTGGAACGACTCCGACGGTCATGCCGATATTGACGACCACGTGCGTCAGCCAGATCCCAATGATACCGAACACGAAGAGCCCGGCAAAGAGGTTTTGGGACTCCTCCGCCATCTGAATCATCTTGAAGAAGAGGTAGCCGAAGAGAAGCAGCGTCAGCGAAGTGCCCACGAATCCGAGTTCCTCGCCCACCACGCTGAAGACGAAATCAGTATGCTGTTCCGGGAGGAAATTCAGCCGTTTCTGCGTGCCTTCGGTGAACCCCTTGCCGAGAATGCCGCCGCTTCCCACCGCCACCTTCGACTGGATCAGCTGCCAACCGTCGCCGCGCGGGTCCATTTCGGGATTCAGGAAGACCAGCAAGCGGTTCCGCTGGTAGTCCGGAAGCGAGTTCCAGAGGGGCTGGGCCATGGCGCCCGCCGCCAGGTTGGCCACGATCACGCTCAGCGACTCGACCAGATAGAGCCGGTAGCGGTAGAGGTAGAGGCCGACGAGGACGAGAATGAAGCCTATGGACCACGCGATCGTATTGAAGGTGAGGATCATTGCAAGGCCGGGCGATGCCGCGAACACGATCAGCGGCCACGGTGTCCGCGCCCAGTAGATCACTGCGAAGAATATTCCCACGAACGCCATCGCGGTGCCGATGTCCGGCTGGAGAGCCACCAGCATGAGCGGCAACCCTACCAGAATTCCCGGTAGCAGCAGGTCCCGCAGGTACTGTGGGGGGGACTCGCGGCTGGCCAGCAGCTTGGCC
>JAPOOQ010000101.1 GCA_026713345.1 Gemmatimonadota bacterium
CGCCGGCGGAGCAGTCCGCGCTCCACCAGGCCGTTGACCAGGCGGCTCACGCGCGACGCGTCCACTGGAAGGTCCGGCGCGAGCTGCGACGCCGTACATTCCTCGAGGCGCCCGCAGGCCACCAGCAGCATGATCTCCACGGGGAGCAGATCGTGTGGGGCTGCAGCCTCCTCGGCGCCCTTTTGAAGCGCGTTGGCCAGGTCCCAGACGTGCTGGCCGAGGTCGAACCACTCTGCGGCAGATGTGCCGGAACTCGGTGTCTCAGCGGATCCGGTCAAGGGCCAGGCTCCCGTCGAAGCGTGGTCGGCACGGAGCGCCTTGCGGGGCACCTCGCGGCCGCCATATCCCGCCGACTGCCGCCTCTTGCACACTCAGGTGATTGCACGACCCGCAACTTCGACACAACCACCTCTTGTGCGCCTTCACCAAATCTCGATGCCATTTACGACAATGTCAACCGTCAAAACGATGAATTCCACACCGAGCCCGCCTATTGGGCTCACATCCGCCTCGCCGGAGTCGTCGCGCGTAGCGCACAGCGCGGGCCACTGCCCGGCGCCGGTTGCTCCGTCCCATTGCGGCTCGTGCCTTTCGGGATCAGGCCGGAGTCGTACTTGTCCGCTCATCCGGTGATCGCACATTACCTGCCTCTTACTTAGATGTCTACGCATAGAGTGTTGACACGCCGACTGTCGGCGCATATGGTGCATCTGCGGCGGGAGGTCGCGGTGATGCGTTCCAGGATTTGCAGGACCAGCCAGCACGGGAACGCGCCGCGCAGCAACGAGCCCGCCGTCGAGACAGCGAGTACAGGAAAGGGGCCGCAAATGCCTATGCAATGTCGCCAGGAGCGTGCGAGCGCGCACGCAAGAGGCCCGGCCGTGAACCAGCCGGGCCTCATACGGCGTTCCCACGCGGGCGAATCTCACCTCGGTCCACGACAGGAACAGTACCGCGAAGTAGCGTACCCCTCCCGGTCGCTGTTCATCAAGAGCCGTAGCAGACGCCCGCTCCTCTCGTCTGCGCGTCCCGTCTGACGCTCGGGCGCCGTCCGGTCTGACCCACCGCCGCCACGGATTCGCGGCGGTAGACGCCCCAGTGCGGCGGTAGACGCCCCGATCCCCCCAGCACACCACCGGTGTGCGGTGGCGGGCCGCCGTGATCGCAGCAGCACACGACGCGTGTGCGGCGTCAGACCGCCGTGATTGCAGCTGCACACGACCGTCACGTCCAGGGAGGGACTGATGCGAACCGGGATTCTCCGCGTGCTCACGATCGCGCTGGTGTTCAGCGTCCTGGTGAGCCCGATCTCCGCCCCCCAGGCGACCGCACAGGGCACGGATCCCGGCCCAATCACGATCCCCGATCAGCCCCTCACACCCGATCCGACGCCGACACCCGAGCCGGCACCCACGCCCGAGCCGACCCCGACACCCGACCAGGCGCCGTCGTTCTCGACTGCAATCAGCGGCCTGTCGTTCACGGAAGACGAGGAAGCCACCGCGGTCACGCTGCCCGCAGCGAATGGCGGCGACGGCGCGCTGAGCTACGGCCTGACGGGTCTGCCCGGGGGGATGACCTTTGACGCGGCGAGCCGCGCGCTCGGCGGCACACCGACCGAGGCAGGCGAATTCGCCCTGACCTACACCGCCACGGATGAGGACGGCGACGAGGCCTCGTTCAGCCTGACCGTCACGGTGGACCCGGCCCCGCAGGCGGTCCGCTCGAAGACTGGGCCCGACGCTCCCGGATCGCTCAAGGCGGTGCGCGCACCGTCCGCCACGACGATGACGCCGGCGCTGGACGTGACCTGGACGACCCCGGCCGACAACGGCTTCCCCATCACCAAGTACGAGATCTGGTACGGCGTCGCCAAGGACAACATGACGAAGGTCACGGCGGGGGCGACCGCCACCAGCATCAGGCTGACCAGCCTGGCAGCGGGCACGACCTATCACGTGCGTGTTCTGGCGTTCGCGGGGAACTCGGGCCAGCACGGTGTGGCAGGCGACCGGGCGGACACGACGGGCAAGACCAACAACCCCCCGACGGAGGGTCAGATCTACCTCCTGGACAATACCGATAGCTGGGGCAGCCTCTATGTGAACGACGTATCGGGGTACTTCTCAGATGGCGACAGCGACACGCTGACGTTCGAGGCCTCATCCACGCGTCCCGGAATCGCCAGCGTGTCGATCGAAGACGACGGTACGGAATTCGAGAGGTACTTCCGCAATCCGGGGACGGCGACGGCCACATACGCGGTGCGCGACGGCTACGGGGGCTACGCCTCTCGCAGCATCACTCTCACCGTCACCGCCAATGTGACACGGAACGTACCCGAGCGGTCCCCAGCCGGCACGAACGTCGGCATTCCTGTTACCGGGATGCAGCCGCCCGAGCCGGATAACAATCAGGTCTACACCTACACGCTGACGGGCGCGGCGGCGACCTACTTCGAGATCGACAGTTCCACCGGCCAGATCACCGTGACGGAGGGGACCACTCTCGATTACGAGACCAAGGACTCCTACACGGGCAAGGTGAGCTGGACCGTCCAGGGCCAGACCGCCGTCGCGAACCTCACCATCAAGGTCACCGATGTCGAGGCCACGGTTGCCGCGCCCACGCTCACCCGCACGCCCTTCGATGAACCCTCGAAGCCGGCCCTGGACGTGACATGGACCGCCGCGGCCAACGGCCTGACCATCACCGGCTACGAGGGGCAGTACCGCGAGCAGGTTGCCGATGGCGAGACCGCCAACGCATGGACGGCCTACAGCGGCACGCTCGGCGCGACTGCAACGACCTTCAACGTCCCGGACCTCAAGCCCGGCGGGCGCTACGAGGCGCGGGTGCGCGCCGTCACCAGCGAGGAGGGCACAGGCCCCTGGTCGGACGTCGCCAGCGGGCAAGCCAACAACACGCCGTACACGATCGGCTACATCGCCGACAGCACCATTCCCTGGGGACACTCCTCCGGGTATACCTTCGATGGCAAGATCTTCCGGGACACCGATGGTGACGAGCTGACCTTCTTCGTCAGCGCGAAGAACCCGGGGATCATGCGGGCCAGCATCGTCGAGGGGACTCCGCACGACTCCCTACTCACGGTCGCGTCGAATCCGGGGTCAACGGAGGTAACGTACGGGGTCCGCGACCCGTACGGTGGGTCTGTCGAACTCACGATGACCGCCACTGGCGTGGCGAACCCGGTCAGGAGCGTGGACGAGAACTCCGCTGCGGGCACGGCAGCGGGCCGGCCGGTCGTGGGAAACCCATACGGGGAAGAGACGTACACCCACACGCTGACGGGCGATGCCACCGACGCCTTCGTCATCGACGCGACCACCGGCCAGATCAGCGTGAAGGAAGGCGCCAGCCTCGACTACGAGACCAAGAGCTCCTACACCGGCAAGGTGGAATGGACGGTGAACGGCCAGGACGTCGAGGCCGACCTGACCATCAACCTGAACGACATCGAGGCCGACAAGACCGCCACTCCCACCATCACCCGCACGGAGTTCAGCGCGCCGTCGAAGCCGGCCCTGGACGTGACCTGGACCGCCACGGACGCCAACGGCCTGACCGTCCGGGACTACCGGGCCCAGTACCGCAAGAAGGCCGCCGACGGCGAGGAGCCCGAGGCGTGGACCGAATACCCCAAGAAGCTGTCGGCGACGGCGACGAGCCTGACCCTGAGCGACCTCGAGGCGGGCGCAACCTACGAGGTCCGCGTGCGGGTGCGGACCATCGAAGAGAGCGGCGGCCCCTGGTCGGACATCGCCGAGCGGCAGGCCAACACGCCGCCGCACACGACCGGTTTCATTGTCGACGCCACCATTCCCTGGGGACACTCCTACGGGTATACCTTCGATGGCCACATCTTCGGGGACACCGACGGTGACGAGCTGACCTTCTTCGTCACTGCGAAGAACCCGGGGATCATGCAGGCCAGCATCGTCGAGGGGACTCCGCACGACTCCCTACTCATGATCGCGTCGAATCCGGCGTCAACGAAGGTAACGTACGGGGTCCGCGACCCGTACGGTGGGTCTGTCGAGCTCACGATGACCGCCACTGGCGTGGCGAACCCGGTCAGGAGCGTGGACGAGAACTCCGCTGCGGGCACGGCGGTGGGCCGAGCGGTCGTGGGAAACCCATACGGGGAAGAGACGTACACCCACACGCTGACGGGCGATGCCACCGACGCCTTCGTCATCGACGCGACCACCGGCCAGATC
>JAPOOQ010000102.1 GCA_026713345.1 Gemmatimonadota bacterium
CCCCCATGCCCCCCACCCCCCCCACCAACCGCAACCCGCGCGACCGCGCATGGGTCGAGGTCCACACCCCCGCCATCCGGCGCAATCTGGAACGCGTCCGGGCGGCGGTCGGCGGCACCGCCGGCATCATCCCCATGGTCAAGGCGGACGGGTACGGCCTCGGGGTGCGGCGCGTGGTGGCCGCCCTGGGCCCGGCGCGGCCGTTCGGCTACGGCGTCGCGACCGTTGCCGAGGGGCTGGAGCTGCGGCGGATCGGCGTGCACGAGCCCGTCATGCTGTACAGCCCCGTGCTGCCGGGCGAGCTGCGCGGCGCCGTGCGCGGCGGCCTCATCCCCTCGATCTCCGACCTTGCCGGACTGGCCGCGCTCCGCCGCCTCGCCGGGGAGTCCGTCGCCGCCGCCCCCATCCCCTTCCAGATCGAGGTCGACACCGGAATGGGACGCGCGGGATTCGGCCTGCAGCAGCCCGGCTGGTGGAGCGAGGTGCGGCGGGCCTGCGGTCGCGGGCTCCGGCTCTTCGGCGTCTTCACGCATCTGCACTCGGCGGACCAGGCCGATCCGGGCCCCGCCCGGCGACAGATCGAGCGGTTCGACCGGTTCGTGGAGGGCGCGGGCGGCATCCCGGCGGACGCGCTCCTCCACTGCGCCAACAGCGCGGGGGCGCTGCGGCTGGGCTCGCGCACCGCCAACGCCGTCCGTCCGGGGATCTACCTCTACGGCGCGCCGGTCTGTGACGCGGACCCCCCTCCCGATCCCGTCGCCAGCGTGCGTGCGCGGGTCGTCCTGGCGCGCGATGTGCCCGCGGGCGCCACCCTCGGCTACGGGGCGACCTACCGGTCCCGCGAGCCGGAGCGCTGGGCCACCGCCGCGATCGGGTACGGCGACGGACTGCCCCGCGTGCTCGGCAACCGGGGCTGCGCGATCGCGGGCGGCGAACGCGTGCCGATCGTGGGCCGGATCTCCATGGACACGACCGTGCTGCGCACCGGCAGTCACGTCGGCGCCGGTGATGTCGTTACCTTTGTCGGGCGAGATAGTGAAGCCGAAGTGCCGCTCGAGGCGGTTGCGGAACTGGCGGGTACGATCCCCTACGAGATCCTTACGGGGCTGACACCGAGGCTGCCGAGGATCAATACTGGATGAAGCAGAACGCGGACCTTGCAAACGTCGCGCGCGAAATGTTGCGCCAGGCCTATGCCCCCTATTCCGGGTTCCGGGTCGGAGCGGCCCTGGAGACGGAGTCGGGAGAGGTGTACGGTGCGTGCAACGTTGAGAACGCTTCGTACGGTCTCACGATATGTGCCGAGCGGGCGGCCGCGACGCAGGCGGTCTCCGCGGGGCACAGGCGCTTTCGCCGCCTCGTGGTCGCCACCGAGGGGGACAGGGCCGTGCCGCCCTGCGGAGCGTGTTGCCAGTTCGTCGCCGAATTCGGGGACGACACCAGGGTCTACAGTGTTGCGAAGAAGGAGACGCAGAGTTGGCTTTTGAAGGACTTGATTCCGCACGCCTTCACGAAAAGGCTGCTGGAGACATGACCCGCCGGAGCATGCCGGCGCCCGCGCTGGCCGCCCTCGCCTTCGTCCTTGGCGGCTGTGCCGAGGAGATTCCGACGGCCACCCGGGACGAGCTGGTCGCCCAGGGGCTGGCGGTGGAGATCACGATCCCGTACGACGACTTTGTGGCCAGCACGGTGGTCTATGGAGGATACGGGCGGGCCTCGCAGCTCGGGGGCGGGGTCGTCGCGCACGAGTTCGGGCCCGGGCCGGACGAGGACGGGGTGGAGAGGCCGGGGCTGGAGGCTGTTACGCTGGCGCGGTTCGCACGGTTCCCGCCGAGCGTTACTGCCGTCGACACGGCGGGGACGAACCGGATCGACACGCTGATCACCATCCAGGCGGCGCACGTCGTGGTCCGCTTCGACACGTTGGGAAGCGTCGCGGACGGCCCGGTCGAGATCACGGCGCACACCCTCGGCGAGGACTGGGATCCGGTGTCGGCCAACTGGCAATTCGCCGTGGACACCCTCGGCGTCGCGGTGCCGTGGTCGGAGCCGGGCGGGGGCGTCCTGGAGGAGGTCGCCACGGCCGTCTGGGATCCTGCCGAGGGGGACAGCGTCCTGATCACGCTCGATTCGGCGCTCATCGAGATGTGGAACGACAGCACCCTGACCGCCCGCGACATCCGCGTGGGCACGAACGACCCCGGGGTGCGGCTTCACCTGTCCCTGATGCAGCTGCGGCTCAGCATCGTCCCCAGCATCCGGCCCGACACGGTGCTGAGGGTGCCGGTGGCCACGACCGCCGCGACCTTCATCTACGATCCGCTGCCGAGCCCGCCGCGCACCGCCCTGAGGGTGGGTGGCGCACCCTCGTGGAGGACGATCCTCAACCTGGACGTGCCCCACTCTCTCACCGGGTATCCCAGGCTTTGCGACGCGCTCGGCTGCCCGGTCGAAATCACCGCGGACCACGTCTCCTACGCCGGGCTGCAGCTCACCACCGTGGCGGGATCGCCGGCCTTCGCGCCCTCGGACACGCTGCTCCTCGACGTCAGGATGGTCACCGCGCCGCAGTTCCTTCCGAAATCGCCGCTGGGGCCGTCGACCCTGTCGCGCCGCGGTGGTGGCGACGTGGGCCCGGGGCTGTTCCGGGCGCCGGCGGGACACGTCGTGGAGATTCCGGTGACCAGCGTCGTGCGCGACCAGCTGCGCGGCGAGACGGTGCTCGGCCGACCCGTCACCAGCACCGTGGCGCTCATGTCCATTCTGGAACCGTGGTCGATCGAGTACGCGAGCTTTGCGGGCCGCACGTCGGGTTCGCCGCCGTCGCTTCGCCTGATCCTGAACTTCTCGCGCGGGGGCTGACATGAGAAAGATCATCTTCGCCGCCCTTCTGGCCGTCGCCGCACCCGCGCCGGCCGCGGCCCAGTCCTTCCTCGGATACCGGTCGCTCGGCTATCCGGTGCTCGCCTCCGGCGGGCGCACGGTCGGGACGGGCAACCTGGGAATCGGACTGGCCGGCCCCCAGCTGTCCGCGAGCGATCCCGCGGCGGCGGCGCAGCTGTTCCTGCCGACGATCAGCCTCACCATGCAGCCCACCTGGGGCAGCTTCGAAATCGGGGAGGAATCCGGCACCTCCAACACCACCCGCTTCCCGCTGGTCGCGATCGGGTTCCCGTTTCCGCGCGCGAACGGGGTCGCCACGGTCTCGCTGGCCGGGTACATGGAGCAGCGGTGGGCCGGAGAGCGCACCGGGACGGTCGAGTTGGCGGGGCGGCAGGTGCTCGTCGCCGACACGTTCGAGACCAATGGAGGAGCGTCGGTCGCGCGGCTGGGGTGGGCGCAGCGAGTTGGCTCGAGGGTGTCGGTGGGCGTCAGCGCCGGCGCGTACGTGGGCCGCCTGGAACAGTTCTTCAACCGCTCCCTGGACTCGCTGGCGGTTGCGACCGGTGTGGAGCCCTTCTTCGAGGACCGCCGGTGGAGCTACGGGGGCTACAACCTTGCGGCCGGGGTCTCGGCCGACCCGCACGAACTTCTGCACCTGGCCGGGACCGTGGAATGGTCGAGCAGGATCACCGAGAGTCCGCGCCCCGGAACCGAGGGCGAGACCAGCTACTCGGTCCCCCTGCGGCTCTCCGCCGGGGCCACCGCGCGACTCACCCCGCGGCTGTCGATGAACGGGTCGGTCGTGTATCAGGACTGGTCGGGTGCGACGGGCTACGAGGAAGGCTCGGTCAGTAGCCTTGCCCTGAGCTACGGAGGCGGGATGGAGTGGACCGTCCTGCAGCGCGAGACCCGCAGCCTGCCGCTGCGCGTCGGGTATCGCCGGATTGCGCCACCCTTCCGCTACAGGGACCACGATCCGGTCGAGTCGATCTGGTCGCTCGGCCTGGGAATCAACTTCGTCGAGCTGGCGGGCAACCGCTTCGGGTGGATGGACCTCGCGATCGAGCGGGGCTCGCGCACCAGCCATCCCCTGACCGAGCGGTTCTGGAGGGCCACGGTCTCGCTGGGGATTTCGCGTTCCTGAGGCTCTGTCCCGAGGCTCCGCCGGTGAGGCTTCACTTCAAGACCTTCGGCTGCAAGGCCAACCAGTACGACACCGAGCGCATGCGCCAGGCCATCGAGGTGGTGGCCGGGACGGCGGGCGCGGCGGCGCTCGAGGACGCCGATGTGTGCGTGGTCAACACCTGCACGGTCACCAACGCGGCCGACGCGGGGGCGCGGCGGTTCATTCGCAGGGCGGCGCGCGTGAATCCCGGGGTGCGGATCGTGGTGGCGGGCTGTTCCGCGGTCCTGCGCGCGGGGGACTACCGCCGCATGGCCGGGGTGGACGGCGTCGTCGAGGGGCACGATCCCGGGGCCGTGCGCAATGCGGTGCTGGGGGCGGGGGGGCTGGTCCAGCTCGGCGCGCGCGGTTCCCTTGACCGGGGGCATCTGGAGCCCGTCGGGGCCACGGTGCTGCGCCGCCGCGCGGGGGCCACGCGGGGATGGCTGAAGGTGCAGGACGGGTGCGACCGCAAGTGCGCCTTCTGCGCCACGCGGCTCGCGCGGGGCCGCAGCCGCAGCCGCCACCCGGACGAAGTCGTCGCCGAGGCGCGTGTCCTGGCGCGCACTCACCCTGAACTGGTCATCACGGGGGTCCACATCGGCCACTACGGCAGGGACCTCACGCCGCGCACCACCCTCACCGCGCTGGTACGCCGCCTCCTGCGCGAGGTCGCGGGCGCATCCGGCACCGCGGCGCCGCGCTTCCGGCTGGGCAGCATCGAAGCCACCGAGATCGACGACGGCATGCTCGGCCTCCTCGCCGATTCGGACGGGAGGCTCGCGTCGCACCTGCACATGCCGCTGCAGAGCGGGGCGGACCCGGTGCTGCGCAACATGCGGCGCTGGCACACCCGGGAGCAGTACCGCCGCCGCGCGCTCGAGATCGCCGCGCGCGTCTCCCCGCTCGGTCTCGGCGCGGACATCATCACGGGATTCCCAGGGGAGTCGCCGGCCGACCACGCCAACACCGTGTCATTGGTCCGCGAGCTCCCCTTCACCTACCTTCACGTCTTCCCGTATTCGCCCCGCGATGGCACCGCGGCAATGCACCTCGACGGCCGCGTCCCCGAACGGGTTTCGCGCGAGCGGGGGCGGGAGCTCAGGGAACTCGCCGACCGGAAAGCGGTACGGTACGCGTGCGACAGGGGAGGGCAGGCGGTGGACGTGGTGATGGAGGGACGGGGTGGCACGGCACTGACAGGGGACTATCTGCGTGTTGCGGTCGATGCGGCCCTCCCACCGGACCCGTCGATCCTGCACAGCGGGAGGCTGTCCGGCGAAGGGACCCGCGTAGTCCTTGACACGCCGGGACCCGAAAGGGTGAATTAACCTCATGGACCGGAAAGCAAGCCCGCGGGCGTATGTCGAGACATACGGCTGCCAGATGAATATCGCCGACGGGGAGCTCATGGAGGGGATCCTCGGGGGCGCGGGGTACGACATCGCCGAGTCGCCCGAGGACGCGGACGTGATCCTCGTCAACACCTGCGCCATCCGCGAACACGCCGAGAGGCGCGTGCTCGGACGGGTCGGCCAGCTCAACTATTTCAAGCGGATGCGGCCCGAGGTGGTGCTCGGCGTCACCGGGTGCATGGCCCAGCGGATGCAGGGCTCGCTGCTCAGGAAGGCGCCGTACGTGGACCTGATCGTCGGGCCCGACGGGTACCGGGGGCTGGCGACGGCGCTGGACGAGATCCGCGCCTCACGCAGGCCCGGGAGACCGCGCCGCCGGCTCTCGATGGTGGAACTGCAGATCGACGAGGACTACCGGGGGCTCGAACAGCGCCGGAAGTCGGCGGTCACGGGATGGGTGCCGATCCAGCGCGGGTGCGACCACCGCTGCACCTTCTGCATCGTCCCGTACGTGCGGGGGCCCGAGAAGAACCGCGATCCGATCGACGTCCTCGAAGAGGTGCAGGGCCTCGCCGGGGAGGGCGTCACCGAGGTGACCCTGCTGGGCCAGACGGTCAACTCCTATGCGCACGGCGACTGGGAATTCCCGCGGCTGCTGCGGTCGGTGAGCCGGATCCCGGGCATCCAGCGCGTGCGCTTCACCTCGCCGCACCCCAACGACGTCACCCCGGAGCTGATCGAGGTGATGGCCACCGAGGACGGGGTCTGCGAGTGCGTCCACCTCCCGGTCCAGTCGGGGAGCAACCGCGTGCTGAAGCGGATGCTGCGCCGCCACACGATCGAGCAGTACATGCTCACGGTGCGCAGGCTGCGCGACAGAATGGCGCGGATCGCGATCACCACCGACATCATCGTCGGCTTCCCGGGCGAGACCGACGAAGACTTCGAGGAGACGCTCAGGCTGGTGCGCAGGGTCCAGTTCGACGAGGCGTTCACCTACCGCTACAGTCCGCGCGCGGGAACGCCGGCCACGCGTTTGCCGAGGCATCAGTTCGTGCCGGACGAGGTCGCGCAGGAGCGGCTGGAGCGGCTGATCGCCGAGACGCGCACCATCCAGGCCGTCATCAACGAGCGGGATGTGGGCAAGGTGGAGGAACTGCTGGTGGAGAAGATGGGCAGGGACGAGGGGATGGTGATGGGCCGCACCCGCCGCAACAAGGTCGCGGTGGCGCCGGGCGACGAGAGCGACATCGGCCGGTACATCTACGTGCGCCTGGCCCGCTCGACCGGAGCGACCTTCGTGGCCAGCCGCCTCCCGAATCCGAAGCCCAGCACGATCCAGTGGCCGCCCTTGCCGGAACTGGCGGAGCTGTGAAACGGTTCGCGGGCTGGCTGGGACTGGCGCTCGTGGTGGTGCTGGGCGTCGGCTTCGCGATGGCCAACGCGGGGCGTGAAGTCATGATCGATCTGGGGATCGTCACCCTGCAGCGCGTGCCGATCACCTTCGTGGCCTTCGGGGGGATGGTGGTGGGGATGGGGGTCGTGCTCGTCGCCGGGATCAATGCCGACCTGAAGGTGCGGCGCCTGCTGCGCGAGCGTCACCTGGAGGATCTCGAGGATAGCGCGAAGGGAGGCAAGCTTCTGGAGTGAGGGGAGCGCCCCCGGTCCTGTGGACAGCCGCGGGCTTCGCCGCCGGAGCGGCCGCCAGCGCGGCATTCGGCTTCGACCGGACCCTCCTCACACTTCTGATCTGCTCGCTTCCCATTCTGATATGGCGCGGTCCCAAATCGCGCGCCCTCCCGTTTGTGGCCTGCCTGCTGGGGGGCCTGCTGTGGGGGACGGCGGGTCGCCGCGCCGTCGAGGTCTGCACCGCCCACGTCGCCGACGGGGACCCGGCCAGCCTGAGCGGCTACTTCATCCGCGCGAGCGCCGAGGGCGCATCGGCGCTGAGGACCGGCTGCGGCGAAATCCGGGTCTACACGCGCGACGGGGCGCCGCCCGAGGCCCGCGCGGTGACCGTCGACGGGCGGTGGATCCGCTCGGCGCGGCCCGACGGCACGGAAACGGTGTACCTGAGCGCGTCGTCGGTGGAGGAAGCGGGGGACGCGCAGGTGCCGTGGACCACCCGGGTGCGCTCCGCCATCCGGGGACGGGCCGCGGACGCGCTCAAGCGCAGGCTCGGCACCCAGGCCGGCACGGCTTCGGCGCTCGTGCTCGCCGAACGGGAGGGAATCCCGCGCGAGCTCTGGGACGCCTTCGCGCGGTCCGGCACCGCGCACCTCCTCTCGATCTCGGGGTTCCACGTCGGGGTGATCGCCACGCTTCTCGGCGCGCTCCTCTCGGCCGCGGGCCAGCCGCCGCGGCGCCGCGCGGCCTTCGTCGCGGCCGGCGTATGGGCGTACGTCCTCCTCATCGGCGCCCCCACGTCGGCCACCCGCGCCGCCTGGATGACCACCGCCTTCGTACTGGGACGTCTCCGGCGCGCACCCGCGAGCGCGCTCGGTGCGCTCGGCCTCTCGGCGCTGATGATCGCGCTGCTGCGCCCCGGCGTGGTGAGCGGCGCGGGCTTCCAGCTCACCGTGGCGGGCACGGCCGGGATCCTCATCCTGTCCCGCTGGATGATCGCGCACTGGCCCCGCCACCGCTTCCGCGCAGCCGTCGCGCCGACCGTCGCGGCCGGCATCGGCGCCTCCGTCTTCACCGCGCCGGTTCTCGCGCATCACTTCGGCCAGGTCCCGCTGCTCTCACTCCCGTCGTCGATCCTGCTCACGCCCCTGGTCGCCGCCGCGGTGCCCGGCGTCATCCTCACGATCGTGCTCGATGTGCTTCACCTCCCCGGCGCCGGGCTCGCCGGAGCGGGCGCGGAGGGGCTGCTGCACGCGGTCACCGCCGCCGCGGCGTGGCTCCGGGCCCTGCCCGGCGCCACCGTGCTGTTGACGCCCCTCGAAGCTGGCCTCCTCACCGCGGGGGCGCTCCTGCCGATGGTGCTCACCGCCGCGCCGTGGCGCAGGCGCCCGGCCGTGCGGAGCGCTGTAGCCGTGCTTACAGCGCTCACGATGCTCTGGGCCGGGCAGGCCGCGATCTCGCTGGCCGGGCGGGGCACCCTGCAGATCGTCGCGATCGACGTGGGGCAGGGCGACGCGATCGCACTGCGCACGCCCCGGGGCCGGTGGCTGCTCGTGGACGCGGGTCCGCGCGGCTTCGGGGGCAGCGACGCGGGCGCCACCCGCGTGATCCCCTACCTGCACGCGCGGGGAGCGCGCCGCCTCGAGGCGGTGGTCGTCACGCACCCGGACGAGGATCACGCCGGGGGTCTCGGGGCGGTGCTGCGGGGGATCGCGGCCGGCGCCGTGATCGGCCCGGGGGGCAGCATCGGGCAGTCGGGGCAGATGGACGGCCTCGCGGAGGCGCGCCGCGCGGGAGTCCCCTGGCGCCGCGCCGCCGCGGGAGACGAGTGGACCATCGACGGCGTCCGCTTCCGGGTGCTGCACCCGCCGGGGCGGGCGGGGCCGGGGGAGGCGCCCGACCCGGACGCTCCCAACGACTGGTCCGTCGTGATCGAGGTCACCTGGGGCGACTTCTCCGCGCTCCTCATGGGCGACGCCGACACGGCCATCGAAGCCGCCGTGCTGCGCGGCCGCCCCCCCGACGCCCCGCCGCTCACCCTGCTCAAGGTCGGCCACCACGGCAGCATCACCTCGACGGCCGCAGCGTTCGTGGAGGCGGTGCGTCCGCAGTACGCGCTCATCCCGGTCGGCGCCCGCAACCGCTACGGCCACCCCGACCCGCAGGTGCTCGCCCGCCTGGAGCGCGTGGGCGCGCAAATCTTCCGGACGGACCTGCAGGGGACGGTGCTGCTGGCGATCCGTCCGGACGGTACGGTGAGGGTCCGCACCTCGCGGTAGCAGGCGCACCCGAGAGTGGTGATGGCTCAAGCCACTGGAAGTGGCGACCTACCCCCCGAATCTCCAACTAAGTCCTCATCCCGCCACCGACGTTCGATTTCGCTGAAGTCACCACCGAGGATGCGGCGATCGTGTAGTTCGGGGGCCGGTTGTTTCAATTCAATTAGGGACTCTGGTCGATAATATCGTGGTTACAGTTGTTCCGCATTATAAGTACGCCGTCGGCATCGTAGTGGAAGGTTACGCGGTTCTTGAGATCAACATAGGCTTCCCAAACTCTCTCCTTGGCTTCCTTCACCAGATGCATCTGGAGTCCGGGGTGACGAGGGTCTTCAACCAGCCGACGAATACACTCCTCAATCGCTAGCTGAAGGGCCCGTGGCTTCTTCTTGAAGCGCCTCTTGAACGAAGGCAGAATCCTGATTTCCGACAACGGTGTCAGTCTTCCCGAAGCCAACGAATCGCATCCTCGGCGCAATCGAAAGTGACGGCTTCCCCACGACCGTATTCCTTCATCGCCTCTCGCTCGCCCTCCTGCCAAGCCTCGGACCAATAGTAGTCCTGTGATCCAGGGATGGGAGGAGACGGGTCAAGCCACTTGATGCGCAGTAAGAACCACTTCCAGGTGGACTGGGTCGCCCATCGGTGCTGTGGCGCAAGAACCGGGGGCCGACTCAGTCGTACCTGGACCGGGGGCCGACCACTACTCTGTCGTACCTGCTGGTCCGGGGCTGCGACGCTCATTCGTCAGGCTCCAGCACAGTGGCAATCTGCTGAGCCAGCGCCCTCGCAACTGCTGGCACGAGACATATCGTCGCGATGATCGCATGTTCCTGGCGCAGCTTGCCTTCGGAGGTGAGATGAGGGGTATCGCCAAGGAAGTGTACCACAACCAGCTCTTCGCTTGCCCCAGTGATTATCCCCGAAGCCGCCAGAGGAAGAACTGCCCTCGCTGTTTCGGCAACCATCCGTTACTCCTGTTTCGGTGACCCGTTTCGGCTCGAATGAGCGGCTAGACTGCACGGTAGACAAGATAGGACTACAAGCTACCACTCCGCCATCATCCGGCGTCATCACCCCCCCGCTTGCCCCGCGCCCCCCCTCCCACCAACTTCAGCAGCCATGCGAAGCAAGGTCGTCACCATCGATCGCCACATCCTCGACCAGGAGCGGCTGCACCCGGGCGCGACCGGGCGCTTCTCCGCGCTTCTGTACGATATCGCGCTGGCGGCCAAGATCATCTCGCGCGAGGTGAACATGGCCGGGCTCATCGACGTGCTCGGCCGCACCGGCCAGACCAACGTGCAGGGCGAGTCCGTGCAGAAGCTCGACGTCTTCGCCCAGGAGGCCATCGTCAAGGCGATGGACCACGCCGGGCACCTCTGCTGCATGGTGTCTGAGGAGGAGGAGGAGATCATCCCGATCCCCGAGCGCTTCGACATCGGACCCTACGTGCTCCTCTTCGACCCGCTCGACGGCTCGTCCAACATCAACGTCAACGTTTCGATCGGCACGATCTTCTCCGTGCACCACCGTCGTTCGCCGCGGGGGCGCCCCGGCGCCATGAGGGACTGTCTGCAGAGGGGATGGGACCAGCTCGCCGCGGGGTACGTCATCTACGGGTCCTCGACGATGCTGGTCTACACGACCGGGGCGCGGCACGGGGCGCACGGGTTCACGCTCGACCCCTCGATCGGCGAATTCCTGCTCAGCCACCCCGACATCCGCATCCCGGATCCGCCTGCGAAGGTGTACTCGATCAACGAGGCCTACTACGCGCGCTGGTCGCGGGGCCAGCAGCGCCTGATCGACCATTTCCGGGGCACCAACGGCGAGGGCGAAGCCGTGGAGGGGGGCGGATACAAGTCGCGCTACATCGGCTCGCTGGTCTCGGATTTCCACCGAACCTTGCTCCAGGGGGGGATCTTCATGTATCCTCATGACGCCAAAGCTCCGGAGGGCAAACTGAGGATTCTGTACGAGGCGGCCCCCCTTGCGCTGGTGGCCGAGGCAGCGGGCGGACGGGCGTCGAACGGCGCGGAGAACATTCTGGACCTGAGGCCGACGGGCCTACACGACCGGACGCCGCTCTACCTGGGCTCGGCCAGTCTCGTGAAGCTGGCGGAGCAGTACCTGGAGGATGACAAGCAGAGTTGACAAAACGTAAGGTAAACCTGACATCTTGCCGTCGTGCGGGCCAGCGGGCCGGTCAGAAACCTGTCCGCTTCCCATTTTCCGGCGGCTCAGACGCCCGTAGCAGGAGGCGTATGTGATTGCGTGCCATACAGTTAGGAGTGCTGAAAAGTTTGGCACCGCACTTGCATATGCAGAGCATCCGACCCCGGAGTGCGGGGTGAATCTGACAACCCTTGACAATCGTTCCCGGAAACCGGGGGCGCTCAGGAATAGATTTCTCAACAGCAACACTCCATCAAAGGAATGGAAAACGACATGAACAGACTCAAGCTTCTTGTGGCGGCTGCGCTGCTCGGCTTGCCTCTGGCGGCCTGCGAAGAGGGCACTGCTCCTCCTCCGGTCGGCCAGATCGATGGCCAGGTGGTCATCGAAGGCGAGGGGATTGACGGGGTCTCCGTCACCCTGAGCAGCGGCGCCGCAACCACTACAAGCGGGGGTGGGCATTTCTCCTTCATGGACGTCGAAGGGGGTACCTACACCATCACGATCAGCGGCTACCCGGACGATGCCAGCTTCGACGCCACGACGGCGGAAGTGACCATCGCCACCTCCGGCCAGATGGCCGGCGCAAACTTCAGCGGGGCCTGGATCCGCACCGCCAGCCTCATGGGCATGGTGACCGTCGAAGGCACGGGCCTTCCGGGCATCACCGTGAGCGTCTCGGGGCGCCAGGAAGCGCAGATGCTGACCGA
>JAPOOQ010000103.1 GCA_026713345.1 Gemmatimonadota bacterium
CCTGTCTCCGCTTCTTGAATGAGCCGAGATAGCCGCGCCTCGGCCCGCCGCACTTCAGCGGAGTGCACAGCCCACGCATCGGCATCCGCGCTGGCCAGAGCGGCAACGACGGCTGCCAAGCCGGCGAGAATGAGCAAGGCGAACCCGACGACCATCGCGGCGGTTTCGCGAGATCCGGGGGGGCGTCGGGCGGAGCGATCTTCCAAGTTGCATCCTCCGCACTGGGAATTGGCAGCTTGGCAGTGCCGACATAGGGGCCGCGTTGGCAAGACCATCGCACGTCGCTCAGGCCCGACAAGGGCTCGTCGCCGCGGTCGCCACACCGCCCTGCTGCAGACCGTCGCCGCGTCGCTCGTCCCGTCCGACTGCCCGCGAGATTTCTCACAGGATCGCCTCGGTTACGGTCGAACGCTGCCCCTCGGCGGCCTTTCATCGCTTCCGTTGCCTACTCCTCTGTGCGCCGCTTAACGGGCGGCAGGGCGTCGCCGGGCGTCGTCGCGTCCCGTTGATAGTTGGGCCCGCCGATCGCCACCTCGGCGACGTCGTCGATCGCCTCGATCACCTTCGAGGTCGCGTTGTAGAGCGGCCCCCGCGGCTTGGCCCTGGTCAGAGCCTTGCGGCGCTGCCAGTGCCAGTGCTCAAGCGCTTGGACCGCCGTTTGCACTGTTCTTTCAAGTCGTGGAGGACCAGTGCATGCGCCTGGATCTTGATGGGCAGGGCGGGTGGCTGATTACACCGGCGCAATTAGCGCATCGGCTCGGCATGAGCGAGCCGGCTCTACGACGGCAAGCTGCTCTCGGCCATATCGATAGCCGCCTTGATCGAGGCTATGGCCGTGATGAGGGCCGTTCGCGTGTGACGGTAATCGTTGGCAAATTCGGTTGGCAGGGCATCTTCCATGCCGATGGCCGCCTGCTCTCTGAGTTCCGGTGGGAGCCTCGGCCAAGCACCATGAGCCTCAACAAGCTGAAGGCATCGCACAGACCTTGAAGACTGTCCGCCGTGGCTCATCGAGAGTGGCCGCGAACCAGCGCCGTCGAGCCTCAGATAACCGCCCTGCCCCCATTCCGCGTTTCGGGCTGCGTTGCGTACTGGCCCCGGTCGTGAGGAACGGCACCAAGGCCCGGTCATCCCGTACCCGGATCGGGTGACGGGTCTTATCGGGCACATCAGCCCCGCGGGTCTCCGAGTGCTGCTTCGCTATCGGCCCGCCTTTGCGAGGTCATCGCGAGTTCCTCCCAAACAGCCCTCAGACCGGTAGCTCCCGCTACCGGGCTTCTTTTTGACCAACAGGAGGGTCAGACTGCTGATGGTCAATGGAGGATTAGGGCGAGCATGCGACGCCCTCAAGTCCGCGCAAGCCTTTGGGTTCGCAATGCTGGGCGCTCGAAAGCACTGGAGACCCCGCAGCGCGTACATGGAAAATCAGGAAAGTACATGCACGGTTCACTGACAACAGCACCCGCTGTCCGCTGGCTTGCAAAGCTGTCGCTTTGAGCGTGCCTTCAAGTGACGACGGCGGTTTTCAAGGATCTGGCGACGTCATCAGCCTGATCTCGGGTCAGGCCCGTCAACAGAATGGCATCGTCCCGGTACACCGTGTACGTGCCGTCGTCTGTCGCGCGGATACGGATCATGTCAGCCCCCCGTGGCGAACTGCGTAGTAGCGTATACTCGGGCAGGGTATTGGCAAGGGTTGGCCGGTAAGAGTCTGTTTGCCACCGTGTCGCAGCTTGCACCCGCGGCCGGAGCGCGACCTCCGAGCTTCGGCAAGAGTGGCGTCAGGGCGCGATCTCGTTCCGGTCCCGGTGCGGCCTCGTCGGCGCAGTCGCGCTCGCCTAGCGTGGACCGCTCTTCTCGGATCTGACGCCGTGCACGAGGGTCGCCAGGTAGATGGCGGATGCGATCACGGCGCAGGCGATGACGCCGAGGGCTTGAGCGGTTGGCACGGTCATACCAGCAACCATGCCGTCCGGTTGTGGCGAGCATGTTGCCGGATTTGGGCAGGGCAATCACGAGCTAGCGATATGGTGTGCCGGGCTCCACGGCGGGCGTTAGGTCACAGCCATGCTTTGGTCCTGCCTGATCCTCATCGCCGAACAGGCGTTCGTGCCGGCGCAGTGGGAGCGCGCCTCCGTGCGAAGGGAGGCGGTTCTCGAAGGGCTCGTGCTCGGTGCCGTCGCCGCCACCGTTGGCACCGGGGCTCTCGTATTCTCGACAGGAGCCATTGAGATCCGCGGCATAACCCACTGCGTGGACTGGCAGCGAAGGCACAACCAGGTGCGGCTGGACGATGGGCCGCTACCGCCTCTTGCCCCTGAACGCCCCAGTCCCCCGCTACTCAAGCACCGTGCGGCCGCTCCTGGTCGAACCGCCGAGATGTAGAACGGTGCAGAGGCCCAGTCCGTCCGAAGGAGCGACCGATCGGCACGTGCGCTCGGCGCTTGGTTTCAGCGAGCGCTCTGCCACCGAGCAGTGATCTCCCGGAAGGCCACATCGCCGTCCGCCTCTGACGCGCCTTCCGACCCGAAGGATCGAACCGACTGGCGCACGATGACGCCGTCGCGCGTGATCGACCAGTCGAACCGGCCGGGCTCCTTCGCAGAGGGCGTCACACGCAGCGTGTGAGGGTTCGGCTTGAAGATGATCATGACCTGCATGTGGTGGCTGACAGAACCATCCGTCAGGGGACGGAAGACAATGGACGGGCCGGAGTTCTCCCCAAGCCCCGTCAACCCGTGATCAGATAGGGCGACGGGGCTGACTGTCGTCCCTGAGGCACAGGACGGACTGCCTGCCGGGGAACGCGCTCTCGGGTCTCGGCCGTTCGGCTCGACAGCGAACGGCGAGAACACCCACTGTTCCAGACCAGATGGCCGAGACCGGCCACCACTCAGGTGAGTGCCTGTGGGTGAAGCGAGGGCGTGCCGGAGTACCGGTTCGGATCCTGCGGACAGCCGGTATGCACCCGGCGATGAGAAAGCCTCCGGCGGCCATTCTCCGCGTAGGATCCATAGAGCACCAGCGCACCATGGCAGGATGGGCAGCGCTTGGGCGCCGCCCTCAAGGCCACCGAAGAAGCGCTCGCGACCGCCGCCGGAGCAGCCGCTGCCCGCGCCGGATTGGCGGGGCGGCAATACCGGCTATTCTCCGGTCC